>CBHROW010000042.1:0-21808 GCA_966080355.1 uncultured Chryseosolibacter sp. | reverse complement strand
TCAGTGAAGTATTCGGATTTTATTTCCGGATTTGCATCCGACAATAAGCTGGGCACAAGTTTCAAAGACCTCAACATCGCATTCAATGAAGTGCTCGAGGCGTTTCGCAAAGCGCGGTCGGAAAAAGAAGAACACTGGCAATACCTGAACTCCGTTGTTCAGCAAGTGCGCACGGGTATCCTTTCATTCGATGTTGACGGCAACGTGCAGCTCATGAACACCAACGCCAAACGTTTCATGGGCGTTACATCCATTGCCAACATCAAAGAGCTCATTCAGATCAATCCCAAATTATATCACGTCATCAATTCTGTCGATGCCGGAAAAAGTGAGCTGTACAAAGCGGGAAATGACCTTTACCTCACCATTCAGGCTACGGAATTGCGCATTCGTGGCGTTGATATCAAGCTGATCACCCTTCAAAACATTCAGCCTGAACTGCAAAAGCAAGAGCTCGAGGCGTGGCAAAATCTTACGCGCGTGCTGCGACACGAGATCATGAATTCGATCACCCCCATTTCATCGCTCACATCGACATTGCGTGAGATACTCGATCACGACATGATCAAAAAGAACGAGCATTATGAATTGAAGGACGAAGGTGCCGAAGATCTGCGCGAAGGACTGAGCACCATCGAAAACCGAAGCAAAGGATTGATCAAGTTCATCGATGCCTACCGGGAATATACGTCACTGCCCAACCCGAAATTCTCGACCGTACGACTTGTCGATATCATTGAGAAAGTTGCTCAGTTCATGAAGACCGAACTGAAGAAGACCGACATCGAATTCCATTACGAGTGCAGTTCTGAATACCTGACTATCAATGCCGATGTGGAAATGATCGAGCAGGTGCTGATCAACTTGCTGAAGAATGCTATCGAAGCACTGGCCGAAACTCACGAACCGAAACTCACACTTGTCGGGCGATACGATGAGAATGCTGTGAAAATCGAAGTAACCGACAACGGACCCGGAATTATCAAGGAAGCTCGCGAACACATATTTGTTCCGTTCTACACGACCAAAAGAACGGGCTCGGGAATTGGCCTGAGCTTATCGCGTCAGATCATGCAGATGCACAATGGAAGTCTGAGTGTTGAGTCGGAGCCTGAGGTGCAGACCACGTTCACTATGAAATTCTAATCAGGTGCTGGGTGCTAGCTGCAAGATGCTGGGTAGTAGGCAACTAGTTCCAATTGTCTTCCACCCATTGCGTATAAGTGTTGATCCGCTTAGATAATACTACATACTCCTTTCTAAGCTGATTGAACCTTTGTTCATCATTCCACAATTGAGTTTCAAAAAGAAAATCCAAATGGACGATGGTCTCATCGCATGCGGTGATCGCATAGATCAAATGTTTGATGAAGTCGGCCTTCTATCAATTTCGTCCATAGCCTTCCACGATCATCGATGTCACGGCTTTTGAAGATCGACTTACCTGACCTCCTTCCTCAAACTGTTCAAATTTTGGAAGCGTAAGCGTCATCTTATGCACCTCAATGGCCAAGCGCTTCGAATCTCTGAAAATTTCTAAATCGCGATATGATTTCATAGCTACTAGTTTTTTTTGATTCCAGTAGCATCTTTGAATTGTGGCAATAGTGGTCTGCGAAGAGGCTCTCTCATCTCGTTCGCCCCAGCAACCAGTTCATAGCACCCAGCACCTATTTCAGGGCTGGCTTGGCGCGGGAGTGCGTCTCTTCATCACGAGGCTGTCTGCCGGATACGTCTCCTTCAGCATTGCCATCTGTGATTTCGCCCAGCTCACAATCGCTTGCGTTTCTTCATCGGTAAGTTTTGCATGCGGATGAAGTCCCAACCACGTGTATGACGGCAGTGGCATCTCTCCTTCTTCGACTTCTTCTATCGTTTCTTCGAGCTTGTGATTTTGCCAGGCAATAGGGCGTTTTGTGAATTCAGAAAAGTTCAGATGGCGTTTCCCATCATTGACGTGACCACTCAACCACCAGGCTACCGGTTGAATTTCTGCATACCACGGATATTCGGTTTTGTTGCTATGACAATCGTTACAGGCATTTTGCAACAGATTATTCACACTGGCTACTTCGTACTTTGTAGAAATGTCGTACGTGCGATCATCCGAAAGATTTTTTTCAGGACGAATAAATTGAATCACGACAAGCACTGTCAGAAGGCCAAGCAGGATTCGCTTTGCTGTTTTATTCATTGCTAGAAGGTTTGGAAGTTCAAAAACGCGCTAGGGCACTACACTATCCAATGAGTCGGCTTCATTTTGAAACAGGTAATTATTGCGCATTAGGGAAAGGGCGTAATGTGAAGGGTCATTTTGCATGTGCCACAGCAAGGAAGTGCGTCCATCTTTGTCACCATACGTATTGGTGATCTTTCTCCACTTCAACTTTTGCCGGTGCGACAACACAGTCCAGATCTTTGCACTGCGATCTTCAACTAACGTCACAGACAATTCGCGCAACTCCGCAGGCGTGTGAGATACCGTTACCGCATTTTGAATGTCGCGATAGAATTCGCCATTGATGCGTTGTATTTTGGCCAACTGATCAAACTGAAGGTGAAGCTCCGATCTCCAGAAAGTTGGATCGTACATTACATTCACTTTGCCGATACCTTGAGCATAAACGCCACCGGATAACACTGAGAAAATGCAACATGCGATTGCTATGATAAATGCCGCTTTCATCGTCAATTTCATAACGCCAAAAATAACGTTTTATTCGCGGCAAGGCGAGCATCTACAGAGGTTTTCGACATTTGCATAGAGAAATTCGACCTAACGGGCGCTCGGAAACCTCATCACAAGCGTTTGCACCAGCGACTGTTATTTTCCTTTCACTTCTTCAGCTGTGATGTAATACATTTTTTCGATTCCGCTCTTTGTGAAAAGGCTCTTTTGATTTCCTTTCAGTTTTGTTGTTTGCCATTGGGTAGTCGGTATAATTCTGACTGACTCCGAGCCTTCCTTGAGCGATCCCTGCTTCAGATAAATGGGCAGATTGAAGCCATCCACAACATTCGTCCATCGATATGAAATCCCGTTCTTATCAAAGAAATATTCAAGCTTAGGAATACGTGTATCGCGCAGGTATTGATCGAACACTTTGTCGTAATCGAACCTGGCTTTTTCCGAAATATACTTCTCGATCTGATCGGTTGTTACGATCGCGTGGTAGAAGGTCTTGTTCATACCCCTGAGGATATCGCGGAACAGGCCATCGTTGCCAATACTGTGGCGAATGGTGTGGATCATGTTCGCCCCTTTCGGATACATATCCCCTGAGCCCTCCTTGTTCACATTGTAAGTGCCGATGATCGGGCTGTCGTTGTTGATACCTGCACGCAATCCGTAGTTGTATTCGTTACCGGCATCAATACCATAGTATGTTTCCGTGTAAAGGGTTTCCGAATAGGTTGTGAAGCTCTCATGGATCCACATGTCGGCAATGTCTTTGTACGTAATGTTGTTGGCAAACCATTCATGACCCGACTCGTGGATAATAATGTAATCCCACTTCAAACCCCAGCCTGTGCGAGACAGATCATAACCGAGATAACCATTGCCATACTTGTTGCCATACGTGACCGAGCTCTGGTGTTCCATTCCGAGGTATGGAACTTCAACGAGCTTGTAGCCATCTTCATAGAATGGATACGGTCCGAACCAATGTTCAAACGCCCGGAGCATCATCTTCGCCTGCTTGAACTGTTCTTTTGCTTTTTCGAGATTATAAGGAAGGACATAATAATTAAGATCAAGCGTACCTTTCTCACCGTGCAACGTATCACTGAAGTGGGTGTACTTCGCAACGTTCACATTTACGCCATAATTGTTGATCGGATTCTTCACAACCCAATCGAAAGTTTTCGTTCCATCGGCATTGTCAGTTGTTTTGCGGAGACGTCCGTTAGAAACATCCATAAGATTTTTGGGGACGGTCACGCTGATCAACATGCTGTCGGGTTCATCGTACATGTGATCTTTGCACGGCCACCACGCGCTGGCTCCGAGCCCCTGGCATGACGTGGCGATGAATGCGTTTCCCTCTTTGTCATAGATCCATTGGAAGCCACCTTCCCACGGAGGATTGCGTGCTTCGATCGGCTTTCCGGCATACGAAACAACAATGGACTCATTGCTACCGGGCTGTTGCTTTTTCTTGAGGTCGATCATATAGGCGTTCTTGCCCTTCTTATTAAAAGTGAGTGCTTCACCATCCTGCGTTACTTTCTGAATGACGAGGGGTGGCTGAAGATCGATTTGAAGAACCTGTTCCGGCTTCAACACCTTGTAATTCACGGTTACACTTCCTGCGATGGATTTGGATTCAGGCTTAACGGCAACATTCAGATGATAGTATGTAAGATCCCACCAGGCACGTTGTGGAGTGATCGAGCCACGAAGGGTGTCGTCTTGCGTCAGTTTTTCCTGCGCAGAAAATATCTGTGCAAATACGGGGACACCCGATAGTATAAGGAGGAGGCAAAGAGAAAGAGGTCGCATGATGTTGATTTGTTAGTGGCGCTAAGATAAGTAGAGAAATCGGATCGGGCAGGAATGTTGACCAGCGGTAAATTCGAAGGCCAGGAATCAACATTATTTGTTTGAATTATTCCTGCGCATCTCGAGCTGGCGAATGTCTTCAAGGTCCTTTGGCCTGCGTGACATTATTTTGTTCTCGATCAAAAAATCGTAGCTGATTACATTTGCGTATGCATGAATAATTTTTACCTGCTCAATTTTTCCATAGGCATCTTCAAATCTGAACTTTCCATCGATGATAGACAACAATTCGATCGAGTATCTGTCAAGGGGCAATCTAATCATGCCTTTCTCCTTGTAATAATGCTGATGTGCTATCTCGGCAGTGTCGAAGCCCATTGCTTGAATGGACGTTAAGAGTCGCGCGTAATTTTCAGCGTTTGGATTATACCAGATGCAATGTCACCAGTGGCGCGTGAAAACCATAATAGTTAACTGCTAAACCGCCAACGAGCATATACTGCACTTCGTGTTCATTCAGTAAGTTGCAATTCATCAAGATCCTTTTGGTATGCTTCCATTGCGATGAAGTGTAATACAATTATCCCGATCGGGCAATATGTAACGTTTTTGCATACGGATCTGAACATTGATCAATTCAAACATCCGATCGACCCTCTGCTGACGTGTCAGCGCCATGTCTTGAAGGATTTGATTATCATTTTTCTTATCCAACGGAACAAAAACAGCCTTTTTCATGCCAGATGAGGATCAAATTTCAATCCAAACTACAACTTTTAAGCGTCAGGTATCGGCCGACCCGGTGCCTTCCGGAGATAAAAGAAGACAATGACAGGAACTACAAATGTATTGAGTAAGAAAAAGAGCAGTGAATATAGCTCCGTCAACTTGTGTGGATCATTCATCACCAGCCATTGATTGCCGAGGGGGC
This sequence comes from uncultured Chryseosolibacter sp., assembly GCA_966080355.1. Lineage (GTDB taxonomy): Bacteria > Bacteroidota > Bacteroidia > Cytophagales > Cyclobacteriaceae > Chryseosolibacter. Next base: position 16,373 of record CBHROW010000042.1, on the reverse strand, counting down.
CCTGCGAGAAGATGACCGTATGGACAAAATTGTAGCCAAAATGCAAAGCGATCGGAAGATAGAGCGTTCGCGACCTGGTGAAAGCGATCGCAAACATCCAGCCCCAGACTGCGGTTGAACATGAAACAAAAATGATCTGCACCGGATTGCTGAGGCCATAGGAGAAAATGTGGTAGACACCGAAGCTCGCTGCCGAGATGAGGCATGCTTTCCATTCACCAACGCGGACTATCAGTATATACAAAATGGCGCCACGAAAGATGAACTCCTCGAACAACACCGATTTCATCACCCACCAGGAAGATGACGTAAACTGAGCCGTGGTGAATGAAGGATTGAAAGAAAAGTTGCTACGCGTTAAAAATGCGATAGACAAATAATAAAGACAGCACCATAAGGCTGCAAGCAAAAAACCAATCGCGAAAGCCTTGATTCGATGGATGGTGATATCAAAACCGAGTGCGTTCAGGTGTTTCCGCTCAAAAAGCCAAAGCAATAACCACGAAATAGCAAGTTCAACAAGAAGTCCGAGCATGAAAAACTTTTTACAGCACGCAATATACGACAAGACTTCAAGGTGTCGTCAGATCAGATCGGGTCAGACGATTTTCCTAAACACGGCACTCGCATTATGTCCGCCAAATCCGAATGTATTGCTCAGCGCGACATTCACATTTTTCTTCAAGCTCTTACCCAGCACGATGTTAAGGCCGGAAGGAATTGCCGGATCGAGTGAAGTTGTGTTGATCGTGGGTGGAATTAATCCTGTCTCGATGGCTTTGATACTGATGATGGCTTCGGCAGCACCCGCGGCTCCCAGCAAATGTCCTGTTGCAGATTTGGTTGCACTGATGTGAAGATGCTCCGGGTTTTCTCCAAAGAATTTGACCACGGCTTTCATTTCGCTCACATCTCCAAGCGGAGTTGATGTTGCGTGAGGGTTCAGGTAGTCAACTTCGCTTGGTTTGATGCCCGCGTCTTCCAGCGCCCACTTCATTCCAAGCGCTGCACCGAGTCCTTCGGGATGAGTGGCAGTAAGATGATAAGCATCGGCCGACATTCCTCCTCCGGCAACTTCAGCGTAGATCTTCGCTCCTCTCCTTTTCGCGTGCTCATATTCTTCAAGAATGAGTGCACCCGCACCCTCTCCCATTACAAAACCATCGCGATCGGCATCGAACGGTCGTGATGCTTTCGAAGGATCGTCATTACGCGTTGACAAAGCTTTCATTGCTCCAAACCCACCGATCCCCGCCTCATTGACCGCAGCTTCCGATCCGCCAGCTACAATAATGTCGGCTTTACCCCAGCGGATATAATTCATCGCATCGATAATAGCTGTGGTTGAAGTTGCGCATGCCGATACCGTTGAAAAGTTCGGTCCCATGAATCCGTACTTGATCGAGATCCATCCGGACGCGATGTCGACAATCACTTTCGGAATAAAGAATGGATTGATGCGGGGTGTACCATCACCTCTTCCGAATTCGATCATCTCCTGCTGAAAGGTATGAAATCCACCATTGCCTGAACCCCAGATCACACCTACGCGCGTTTTGTCGATCTTCTCCAAATCCAATCCCGAATCTTTCAATGCTTCATCGCTTGTGACCAACGCGTATTGGGAGAACGGATCGATCTTACGCACCTCGCCTTTTTCGAAATAATTGAGCGGATCATAGTTTTTGACCTCACACGCGAATTTCGTCTTGAACTTGGCCGTATCGAACTTCGTGATGGGTGCTGCACCGCTCTTTCCATCGGTAAGATTTTTCCAGAATTCTGAAGTTGAGTTTCCAAGGGGAGTTAATGCGCCAAGGCCAGTCACGACCACTCTTCGTTGTTGTTGCATATCCGGTTATTTACTGATTTGATCCAAAATATTTTTACAGTGCCTGACGATAATTTCCATCGGCTCACGCGAACGCTCCGCACGCGCGAACATCAATGCACCTTCAATCGAACAAAAGAAAGCGTAAGCCAATTGCTGCGGATGAATATCTTTTTTGAATTCGCCAGCTTTTATTCCCTTGCGGAGCAGCATCTCGATGTAACGGACGGTTTGAAGCAATTCTTCCGCTACAAGCTTTCGCATGCCCGTGCGATGGTCGTCTGCTTCAACAGCAGTATTTAGCAAAGGGCAACCTCCTGCCACGGGCGGCTCAAATACGTACTCCGCATAAAACTCCATCAAAAGCACAAGCCTCTTCTTATAAGTTGTCCCAGCTTCCACCTTACTTTTTACCAGTCCTTTTACTTTGGCTACCGAATATTGAAAGGCAGCTTTCGCGATCTCATTTTTGTCCACAAAATTTCCATAGATCGCACCCTTTGTGAGCCCGGTTGCTTCAGTGAGGTCATTGAGCGATGTGCCGTCAAATCCCTTTCGATTGAACAAGGGAGCGGTCTTCTCCACAATAAATTGCCGTGTACGCTCCGCTTTTGTCATGCAGCAAAGATACAACAAAAAATCAAATTATACCGTTCGGTATATTTCGGTTGCTGGGTGCCGGGAGACTGGGTACTGGGACGGCTGGGTGCATGTTGGACACCAGGAGTGCTGCAACTGTGTGAAGCGGGAAGCGGAAAAGTTCGATTGTGGGATTCCTGCGCGTGAGCATGTGCGCCAGTCCACTCCAGCACCCGGGACCTAGCACCGAAAAGCGAACTCTTACGGAAAGTTGACAAGCCGAGGAACAAGAGACTACCGCTTGTACTGGAAGACCTTCTCCATCTCCCTCCACTTTTCGCCTGGTTTGGAAAGGGGAAGTTTTTGCTGGTAGTTGAGCATCAGTGTTTCCCATTCCTGCACTTTGGGATTGGTATTGTCCATTTGGGCTTTGCGTTCGAACGAAAAATCATCATCGGTGTCGATGACCATGACAAGGCGATTGAGGATGCGATAGATCTGCATCTCTTGAATACCGGAATCGCCAAGGCTTTTCAATATTTCGGGCCACACCTGGCGATGATATTTCTCATAGCCTTCAATGAGCTTAGGATCATCCTTCAGATCCAGCGCGAGGCAGTATCGTTTCATTTTGTATAAAATTTCTTTGTGAACTTCGTGTCTTCGTGGCTATGCACTTCGCACTTTATAGCCGCTCATTCCAAAGAACAAGATCACCAGGAATGAAATCAGCGGAACGATCAAAGCATTCTCCAATCCCGCGAGTGACAAAAAACCAGTGAGTGGGGGCAAGACCGCCCCTCCTACGATCGCCATGATCACCAGCCCCGAACCCAGCTTCACCTGATCGCCAAGATTTTTAATCGACAAAGCGAAGATGGTTGGGAACATGATCGACATAAAGAAGTAGGTGAGGCTGATCGCTACGATCGCAGAGATTCCCGACCCCATAAGCGCATACCCGATCAGCACCACACACGCTGCAGCATAGGATGCGAGTAATCTGTTTGCGGGAAATCTGGTCAATAACCAGGTGCCCACAAATCTTCCGATCATGAAAAGCACGAGCGCAAAAGAAGCATGATAACTCGCAATCTGTGTTGCAGTCATTCCCCCGGAGATGCGATATAGTGTTTCAACTATGCCAAGGCTTGTGTCTTTTGCAAAATGCAGCTTAAGATCAACAAAATACCCCCACAACGAAGCCTGTGCTCCTACGTAAAAAAACTGCGCAAGCACACCGAACATGAGATGTCGATGCCGGGTGATGCCTTTGAATGAAGCATTTTTTTCTTTATCAGAAGAGATTTCCGGCATTCGCGTAACAGCAAAAAGAATCGCCACCAACAACACAACACCAGCGATGACGAGATAAGGCATTTGAACGGAATGCGCTTCTTCAATGCGAATGGCTTCGGCTTGCGCTACAGGCATTTGCCGGAGAGCCTCGTTGGAATATTCAACACTTGAAAAAATGAACAAGCTCCCGATCACCGGGCCGAGAATAATGCTAAGGCCATTGAACGATTGTGAGAAATTGATGCGACTATCGGCCGAAGATGGTTCACCGAGTACGATCACATATGGATTGGCTGCTGTCTCGAGAAATGCAAGTCCGCATGCGATGACAAAAAGCGCAAATAGAAAGATTCCATAGACGCGAACCTCGGCAGCAGGAAAAAATATCAACGCACCTGCTACGTAAAGAAACAAGCCGATCAGGATTCCTTTCTTGTACCCTATGCGGTTCATAAGCATCGCAGCTGGCAACGCCATTACAAAATAACCAATGTAAAATGCCGAATCTACAATCCCAGCCTGGGCTCGATTCAAGTCGAGCGCTGTTTGAAAATGTTTGATCAGCGTTCCGTTCAAGCTGTTCGCTATCCCCCATAAGAAAAACAAACTCGTGACAAGCATCAGCGGAATGAAGTAAGATTTCCTTCCTGTAGCGTGGGGGATCGCTGTCGGTGTGTCGGTGTTGGCGAGTGGCATGGGAGAGTTTGTATTTTAGAGTTTGTAGTTTGTAGTTACTGAGTTCATGGTTCGCGAATTATTCCAATCAAGGCGGTGAGCGATGATATATGTGTTGCACGACCGTGAACGGTCATCTGTTAGCCGTGAACATTTTCATCTTCAGCTCAACGCTCTATCCAGGTGAACATACCCGCCATCCACATGGAGCCACTGACCGGTGATGTGACCCGCTCGTGGAGATAACAGGAACGCGACAGTATCAGCAATTTCTTTAGCAGTTGTCATCCGGTTGCCGAGCGGGATCTTTTTTTCGATCGATGATTTTTTTGCCCCAGGATCGCTCTGTGACTTGATCCAGTTTTCGTACATCGGTGTCCATACTTCGGCAGGAACGACTGCGTTAACACGAATTCCATGTTCGAGCAATTCAACGGCCCATTCCCGCGTCAGCGAAAGTATCGCTCCTTTTGCTGCCACATAACCGGATGTATGGCCCTGGCCCGTCACCGCGGTCTTCGAACTGATGTTGACAATGCTTCCTTTCGATCGGATCAACTCGGGCAATGCGTAGTGCGTCAGGTAATAATAATGTCCAACGTTATTGTTCAGAGAAGTAATGAATTTCACCGGTGAGCCGTCTCTCAATCCAACACCATCGTTAACACCTGCGTTGTTCACCATGCCATCGATTCGTCCGGTAAGGGTGGAGATCTTATGAATGACTTCCTGGCAGGCATCCGCGGAAATGATATTCGCCTTGATAAAATAACTCGTGCCCGAAATTCTTTTTCTCAATGACTCACCCGCTGCTTCGTCTTTGTCAACGATCACAGGAACCGCACCTTCTTCGGCCAACGCAATGGCTATTGCTTCGCCAATTCCTTTGGCGCCACCGGAGATGACGATCACCTTGCCCTCAAGCTGAAGATCCATAGATTAAATATTGTAAAATCTTTTTGCATTCCCGCCCATGATCTTGTCCTTTTCGGAAGACGAAAGCCCACCGATATATTTCACAACAATCTCCAATTGTTGTTCATAGGCAGCAGCGAGCAGACACACTGGCCAGTCTGAACCGTACATGATCCTATCGGTACCAAATGTTTCGAATACTTCGTCAAGATAAGGCGTGATCTCATCGTATGTCCAGTGCCGCCACGATGCCTCGGTAACCAACCCCGAAAGCTTGATGTGCATGTTTGAAAATGTCGCAAGCGCTGCGAGATTAAGTTCCCAATGCGTTTTCTCGCCCGTGCGAATAGATGGTTTGGCGATATGATCGATCACGATCGGCACTTCGCGAACATGTTGAGCGAAGTATAATGCATCTTCCATTTGATGGTGGTAGATCAGCAGATCGTATGTGAAACCATGCCGGGCTAAGGCGTTGACACCGTTTATAAATTCCGATGCCCGAAGAAAACCCGCGGGCTCCGATTGAACGATATGCCTGAAGCCCTTGAGGTGTGGATGTCTTTTCAAATCAGCAAACTGGGCATTCAATGTCGGATCAGCCAAATCCACCCAACCCACAACACCTTTGATAAATGAATGTTGTTCGGCAAGCGAAAGCAGGAACGCGGTTTCCTCCAGGGATTGCTCAGCCTGAACTGCGATGCACCCATCGACATGATTCGTTTTCAAAACCGGTTCAAGATCCCGAGGAAGGAAATCGCGCTGCAGCACTTTCATTTCGTCATTGATCCATCCGTGTCGTATTGGATCATAGCGCCAGAAATGCTGATGGGAATCGATGATTGCCTGTCGATCCATCAGTTGAATTTATGTGTTGAGTTTAATGAAACCGCCATCGATAGGATAATCGGTGCCCGTGATAAAAGAAGCTTCATCCGAACATAAGTATAGTGCCAGTGTTGCAATTTCATCGGGTTCGCCCATCCTGCCGATCGGTTGGCTTTTGGAAAGTTTCTCAAACATCTCGGTTTCACGCCCGGGGTAATTTGCTTTGAGAAATCCATCGACAAAAGGCGTATGTACGCGCGCTGGAGAAATGCAGTTGCAGCGAATGTTGTCTTTCACATAATCTTTGGCCGCGGAATACGTCATGGCAAGTACCGCGCCTTTGCTCATGGAGTACGCGAAGCGATCGGGAATTCCAACGGAGCCTGCAACGGAACACATGTTAAGAATCACGCCACTGCCTTGTTTTTTCATCGGCCCGATAGCAGCCGCCATTGCGTTGTACACGCCTTTGACATTGACGTGATAAACACGATCAAAATCTTTTTCAGTTGTTGTATCCAATCGACCGATATGAGCGATGCCCGCGCAATTCACGAGGATATCGAGACGCGATTTCTGCTCGAAGATGGAAGTGATGACATGCGCAACTTGCTGATGATCGGCAACATTGCACGTAAACACCTGGGCCTTGCCTCCAGCAGCTGAAATATTTTTAATGACATCAAGGCAACTCTCGGCATTGAGCTCGAGAATGAAGACCTGGGCACCTTGATGGGCGAACAGCTCCGCTATAGCTTTACCGATACCACTGCCGCCACCGGTAACAACTGCAACTTTGTTTTGAAGACTGAACATGAAGTTTTGATCAATGATGATCGCTCAGGTAAGCATCCCATTCATTGGTTTGCCCATTGAGATGATCGCGCAGAAAAATAGAATAAGATGGTTTGTAAGGTTTTTTACGCAAAGGCATCTCTGCTTCCTCCGGAGTATAGTCGCCTTTCTTGGCGTTACACCTTTTGCAGGCGGCAACCAGGTTCGTCCAGGTATCTTTACCGCCTTTTGCCCTCGGGATTACGTGATCGATAGTAAGTTCTTTTTTGGTGCCGCAATACTGGCACTCGTTGCTGTCGCGCTTGAATATATTTTGCCTGGTAAGATTAACGCCCTTGTAAGGGGCGTTAACATATCGATTCAGTCGGATGACAGATGGCATCGGGTATGTGGATGTCACCGAATGCAACTTGTGCCCGTTGGCCGGCCGCACAAGCTCACTTTTATTGAGGTAAACAAGAATGAACGCCCGTTCCACTGAGCATACCATCAGCGGACTAAAATCCTGATTCAATACCAACACCCTGCTGTTCATGATGGTAAGATAAGCGATGGAAGGGAAACAAACAATGGGTGCTGCGAAGACGAAGCGTGCTAATTTGTGAAGGCGCGCTTTGGATATGTTGCTATGACGTGCCTGTAAAGCGATGGCCGTTGGCAATAGCTATGGCAATGGAGGGAAAGATCAAACGTGGTGTCCATGGAACACTAAACGCTTTGTCTCCGAAATTATTCCGTAAATAGAACCGCGGCTCGCTGAGCATCTACACATAAGCCATGGCCATAGCCAAAAAGCATAGCCATATTGCTGCCAAAGCCATAGCTATTCCGAGATTATCCTCCGAACATGCACCAGCTTGTGCGTCAACTGTGAAGTCTCGGCATTGACAATTCCCTCCGGTGTCATGGTGTCAATTCGAACTTTGCCGGAAGCATGAATGATCTTATCTGCGCTGAGCAAAATTCCCGTGTGTGTGATTTTTTCCGCGCTGTTCTGGAAGAAAGCCAGATCGCCAGGTTTTGAATCCCGCAACGACTTGATGGATTTGCCCTGGGAGGCTTGCTGAAAGGCGTCACGGAACAGGCGATAACCTCCAATCTTGAAAACCATTTGGGTAAACCCAGAGCAATCTATCCCGAAAGGCGACTTTCCTCCCCATTGATAAGGCGCATTCAGATATTTCGTGGCAATCGACTTCAAATACTCGAACTCTCGCTTTTGACCGAGATTTTTGGTCTCACCGTTGAACGCAAATTGCTCCTCCATCCTAAAGAGTTCGGCACTCGAGATCGGGATCACGCTTCCCATCAGGATAGTCAGCGGGCTCTTATTATAAAGGAGTGTAGAATTGATATCGGTTGAGATCTTGAACTCCGCAGTATTGATGTGATTGAAGAATTCTTTCGAGATCGAAGTATGCTGTCGCGAATCGATCCACCCTGAGTACTGGTCGAAATGAATCCTGATCCTGATCCACTTTTTGTCAGGCGAATACTCGGTCACCTCGTAGTGATCGCCAAACAATAACTGCGTTACTTGCTCGCTGACGTGCTGCGGATCTTTTCGTACGCTGACAACGCTCAGCCTGCAAACACCATAATCAAAAATATCCAAGAAGGTCTTTTAGATTTTTAGTCGGTCAAATTCGCGCTTTGCATCGCGCTCACGCATGCTATCACGCTTGTCGTGAAGTTTTTTACCTCGCCCGATGGCAATCTCCAGCTTCGCAAATCCGCGGTCGTTGACAAATAAACGAAGTGGCACAAGGGTAAGACCCTTTTCTTCGATCTTGCCTTCGAGTTTTTTCAACTCCGTGCGGTTTAACAGAAGTTTGCGTTCGCGTGTAGCCTCGTGGTTGTAGTGGGTGCCTTGCGCGTATGGTGTGATATTCACCCCTTTTACGAATAACTCACCGTTGTTGAAATAGCAATAGCCATCCTGCAGGTTTGCCTTGCCTTCGCGGATCGATTTGATCTCAGTGCCTGTAAGCACCAACCCAGCGACATATTTATCGAGAAGCTCATACTCGAACCCTGCCTGCCTGTTACGGATGTTGATATTATTTGAAAATCGCTGTTTGGTCATGCCTTGATTTCCCGTTGGTGGGATTTGAAGATCAAATCTAATTTTTCCTTTTGGAAGATTTTCTGTCCGGTACTGCCGGTCGCAACCAGGCGGTCGCCAACGCGCGCCTCAAAATCGCAGATCAGTTCGTGGCCATGGATCGCGCGCACCGTACCTGTGAATAGAATTTGTTCACCAACAAATGCCGGACTTTTGTGTTCTACGTTCACAAAGGTCCCTACTCCTTCCTCGCCTTCTTCTTTCATTTCCAAAACAAATTGACGTGTTGTCCATTCCGCTTCGCGTGCTATTGTGAACGTAGAGCAAACGGGGTGAACGATTTTTCCTTGAAATGAGGCAACATCGGCAGCCTGAACTACCATACTATATTTTTTTGCATCGCCTTGTGAAAAAATATTCTTCATCACGTCAGCTTCCAATCGGCATACGTGCCATGGGTGTAACCTCTAATGTAGTAAAATCTTTCTTTCGGTACTTGAAATGAGCGGCCATCGCGATCATGGCTGCGTTGTCGGTGCAATATTCAAACTTTGGAATGAATACCTGCCAGTTCTTACGCTCGCCCAGATTTTTCAGGGCCGAACGTAAACCCGAATTTGCGGAAACACCTCCGGCTATCGCGACACGTGTTATTTTATATTGTGTGCAAGCTTCCTCGAGGCGCGACAATAACATGCGGATGAGATGGTCTTGCAGGCTGGCACAGATATCGTTGATATTTTTTGCTATAAAGTCCGGGTCCTTTTTCACCTCATCGCGCAGAAAGTACAAGAAGGCAGTCTTGATACCGCTGAATGAAAAATCAAGTCCGGGCATGGATGACAAGGGAAATTTGTAGGCCTTTACATTTCCAGTTTGAGCATATTGGTCGATAAGTGGGCCGCCCGGGTAGGGCAAGTCCATGATCTTAGCGGCCTTGTCGAATGCTTCGCCCACGGCATCGTCTTGTGTTTCACCGATCACGGTCATGGCATACGGATCGCGCACCAGCACAAGCTGCGTATGACCACCACTCACCGTGAGGCAAATGAAGGGGAATTCGGGCTTGGGGTCTTCAATGAAATGTGCGAGTACATGGGCTTCCATGTGGTTGACTTCGATCAGCGGAATGCGGTGTGCCAACGCCAGACCTTTGGCAAAGGAGACGCCAACGAGCAACGATCCGATCAGCCCCGGGCCTTTGGTAAAAGCAATAGCGTCAAGGTCGGCAGACCGAAGTCCGGAAGACTGGAGCGCTTCTTGCACAACCATGACAATGTTCTGCTGATGGGCGCGAGATGCAAGCTCAGGCACTACCCCACCGTATTTTCGGTGGACCTCCTGTGAGGCAATAATATTATTGAGTACCTTGCCGTTTGTGATAACAGACGCTGAAGTCTCATCGCATGAGGACTCAATGGCAAGGATGACGGGATGCATGTGTGACAAATGAACCGGCAAGTTATTAAAAAACGAATTCGGAAAATATTAGCCTATACAATCACCAGTATAGTGTTCCTGCTTATTTCCGCATTTTTAGTTCTTCAGATCCCCGTTGTCCAGGAAACGCTCATCGACCGGTACCTGAGCTCTTTTTCGAAGATGACAGGATTTCCGTCCAGTATCGGCAGTTTCCGCCTGTTGTGGTTCGATCGCCTCGAACTCGATGACGTCACCATCTACGATCCGGAAAAGAACGAGATGATCGCTGCGAAAAAGATCCTCGTCAATTTCAAGCTAACCCAACTGCTCAGTCAGCAAGACATCAATATCGATGGCGTTTTTCTTGACGATGCGAAAGTGTATGTGACCAACATTGCGGAAGGCGACACATCACGCAATCTCAATATCAACGTTTTCGTTCATCAGATCCAGGATAATTATGGAGGCTCGGGCAGAGGAACCGGGCGGACTCCACGCATCAATATTGGCGAGGCTGTGCTGAACGCCAGCGATTTCAGCTATGTCGATCAATATCGCGACTCGATCAAAACCGGGTTCAACTACAACCAGTTCACTTTTCATATCGATGAAGCTCAACTCAACAACTTCCTGATCCTCGGAGACACAACGCAATTCAATGTGGCAACGCTGCTGGGCAGCGATCAGCAAACCAGCATGAAGGTGAAAGAGCTTTCTACATTCTTCAGGCTGTCGCAGGCGAGCATGGAATTCACCGATCTGAGTCTTCGGGCAAACGATAGTTTCATTTCAGACTCGATCGTATTTACGTTCAATGGGCAGGAGCAACTCAGCGATTTTATCGACAAAGTGAAAATTCACGCGCGGCTCGAAAATACAGTACTCCAGCCACGGGATCTCGCGCTATTTGCCCCCGAGGTTGCCGCCATGACGCAACCGATCAAGCTTAATGGCATTTTCAACGGGCACATAGACAATTTCAAAGTCACAGCCATGGAGCTTTCCATCGGCAACACTTTGCTCCGAGGCTCATTGGACATGGAAGGTTTGCCCGACATCAGCGAAACTTTCATCATTCTCGACCTGAAAAATTCTCATCTCGATTTCAATGATCTTGCGTTCGTGGTGAATGATGACGTGATCGAGCGGCTCACACCCATGGGGCACGTTAATCTGTCCGGTCAGTTTCTCGGTTATCCGCACGACTTCGTTGCTAACGGCAACTTCCAAAGCAAACTTGGCAGCGTCACTTCCGACATCAATTTCAAGGTCAACGAAAAGGATTTCGACAAATCGGTATACAGCGGTACACTCACGTTGAACGACTTCGACTTCGGAACTTACCTGAACGACACGATCAACTATCAACGCGTGTCGCTCAATGGCAAGGTGAAAGGCTCCGGGCTCACCAAACGAACTGCAGATTTTATGCTGAATGGCAAGGTGAGTTCGATCGGGATACGCGGATACAACTATTCGAACATCGAAACAAATGCGCGGTTTGCCTCGGAATTGTTCAAAGGTTTCCTGAAGATCAACGACCCCAACCTCGAACTTGAAACCCGCGGTGAGATCGACCTCCGTGAGGATGTCAATACCATAGCGCTTAAGACACAGATCGATACTGCATATTTGAGCAGATTATTGCTCACCGACAAGGACGTCTTCATCCACTCCAGCATCGACATCAACTCCAAGGGCCTCGATATCGACAGCCTCGTTGGAACTGCCGACATCAACGACCTGATGATACGTTACGAGGGCCAGCAATTGAGTCTTCCTCACGTACGCATAGAATCTCAAAAAGATGGCGATCAGCGAGTCATGGCCGTGGAATCAACATTGGTTGACGCGCAAATGAAAGGAGATTTCCTGCTGACGAATATTTCCCGGGACATTCAAAAACTCGTTCATGAGATCCTATTGAATGTGAGAAATGACGAGGAAGAGATCCGCACCTACTACGCGACAGAAAATTACCGGCCAAAATCATACGAATCGAACTTCAAGGTCGATATTAAAGACATCGATCCCATTGCCGATCTGCTCAAGTTGAATTTGCTTTTATCCAATCACACCAAGGTTGAAGGGAAATTCACGAGTGGCTACACGACTATCCTTCAGGCATTCGCGCATATCGACTCCGTTGCGTACAACAACAAGATGTTCCTGAACACGGAAGCCGAGATCACAGCATCGAAGATCGCAGACAGCACGAGCGTGCTGGCCATGGCATTTCTCAATTCGGACCGCCAAATACTGACAAGCCAGGTCACCACCAAGAATCTTGTTATCGAAGGCATCTGGAACAAGAACCATATTGAATTCGGATTCGATGCAGACCAGGAAGGCGAGACGAATTATGTGCGTATGAAGGGCGAAGTAGATTTTCTGAAAGACAGCACGCAGCTCCGCTTTCTTCCGTCAACCATGAACCTGCTGAAAAAAGACTGGAACATCGATGAGAAGAACCAGATCACCATCCGGGATCGCGCTGTCGATGTTCAACACCTGAGATTCCATCACAAAAATGAATATGTTCGATTTGATGGTGCATTGTCGGAAGATCCATCATCGGTAATGACTTTGCTTATTGGCGATCTGGACCTCTCGATCTTCAACCCCATCACCGGCAAGAACCTGAAAGGCACGCTGGATGCGCGGTTCGATGTGAGTAATGCGTATGGTGATCCCACATTGCAAAATGAATTGACGATCGATAGCCTCACGATCAATGACTTCCTGGTGGGAAATGTCGATGGCAAAAATCAGTGGGATACATTGAACAACAAGTTCGACATCAATTTTTTCATCGATCGCCATCAAAAAAGAATTGTCAATGTAACCGGCCTCTATACACCGGCTCGCGAAAACAATCCGCTTGACATCACAGCACGCCTCGAGAACGCAAATCTCAAGATCATCGAGCCATTCTTCGATGACTTTTTCTCACATCTCGGAGGCTCGATCACTGGCGATTACCGCATCAGCGGCAAACTTGCTTCCCCGGCTATAGTTGGCGAAGGCGAAGTGAAGAACGGTCAGATCATGGTAAACTACCTGAAGACATTATATCAATTCACCGGCAAGGTCGGGCTGTCACCAAACTCGATCTATTTTAAAGACATCGAGCTTTCCGATCAATTGAACAACAAAGGGCACCTGAGCGGAACGATCACGCACCAGGAATTTCGCGATACCCGTATAAACATTGACGCAGATTTCCAAAATCTTCACATCCTTAACACGAACGAAAAAGACAATTCACTTTTCTTCGGGCAGGGTTACGCCACCGGTGACCTGAATATTTTCGGTCCGGTGAACAACCTGAAATTCACAGCCAATGCCCGCACCGACAAAAACACACGTATCTCAATTCCTTTTGATGAAGCCGGTGATGTTGAGCAGGGCGATTACATCAAATTCGTAAGCTTTACAGACTCTGCTTTTGTGCAAACGCTCAAAGACAAAGTTGCAGCGCGTCTCGATCTCACTGGTATCACCCTCGACTTTAACATCGATGTAACGCCTGACGCGTACTGCGAGATCATTCTCGACCGAAAGGCGGGCGATATCATCAGTGGTCGCGGAAAAGGTGACATCCAGCTCCAGCTCGACACGAAGGGCGAGTTCAATATGTTTGGTCCATTCCAGTTCACGGAGGGCGGATACAATTTCACGTTATACGGTCTGGTGAATAAGTATTTCGAGATCAAAAAGGGAAGCCGCATTACATGGTATGGCGATCCATACACGGGAAGTCTTGACATCGAGGCTTCGTACAACCAACAAGCTTCATTCGGTCCGGTCCAGGTGTTGCTGGATGTTACCGGGCCCATGTTAACACCCGACATCAAATTCGACATCGTAACGAAGGACCTTCCGCAGAGCATCGTCATCAACAATGAACCCGTAAGACTCCAATTCGAATTCCAAAGTTTCAAGAACAAGATCGATGAGCAGGAACTGAACAGGCAGGTGTTCAGTCTTATCATACTCAAAAGATTCTCTCCTCCGGAATCATTCAATACAAGCGGTTCGATCGTGAACAGCGTAAGCGAATTGCTGTCCAATCAACTTGCCAACTTCCTCAGCCAGGTAGATGAAAATCTGGAGATCGATGTCGACCTGAACACCTTCGACCAGGAAACGTACAACACCTTTCAACTCAGACTTTCCTATACATTCCTCAACGGGCGCTTGCGCATTACCCGCGATGGAACATTTTACGGGAACCAGAACAACAACAATGCTGCTGTAGGAAGCAATCCGAACAATCAGGCAACAACTTTGGCTGGCGACTGGACCGTAGATTACTTGTTGACTGCAGATGGAAAATTGAAGGTGAAGATGTACAATCGCACCAACATCAACCCTATCCTCAACAGCATCGGATCGAGCAACTCCGTAACTACCGGAGTGAGCTTGAGTCATACGCAAAGTTTTAATGAGCTCAAAGACCTGATCAAATCATCAAAGAAAAGACAACAACAACAGTCGCAACAGCAGCCGCAGCCTGAGGGCACGAATAAAGATGCTACAAAAAAAGAAGAGGATGGTGGCGAGTAGACGAATGCGTCAACGACACCTGCTTTTCATCACTGCAACGATGATGTTGCCTTCCTTTTACACCCTCGGCCAGCAAGACACCATCGATCGAAAACGGCTCAAGGCGGTAATTGTCACTTCGGCAGTTGGATATACGGCTACCTATGTCGGCCTTTCTCAGCTGTGGTATGAAAATTCATCGTCACAGTCTTTCCGTTTCTTCAACGACAATGCCGAGTGGAAACAAGTCGATAAGCTAGGACATTTTTATTCTTCATTTCATTTCAGCAGGATCAATGCGGGTACGTATCGGTGGGCAGGCGTTGGCAAACGTAGGGCTGCAATGATCGGGGCGCTCACCGGATTTCTCGTTATCGCACCGATCGAGATCTTCGATGGCCACTCCGCGCGTTACGGAGCTTCCGCGGGCGACCTTGTAGCCGATGCTGCCGGACCCTTGTTCTTCATTGGACAAAATTATCTCTGGAATGAAGTGCGCATCATGCCGAAGTTCTCATTTCATCGCACGTCCTTTGCTTCGAACAGGCCTGACGTTCTCGGCTCAGACATCGCCAATGAGTTGCTTAAAGATTACAATGGCCAAACCTACTGGCTCTCGATCGACATGGATAAATTCACATGTTTTCCGAAGTGGTTAAACGTGGCAGTTGGCTACGGTGCACAAGGAATGCTGTATGCCCGCGATGCGCAGAACCGTGAGAATGGTTATGAGCCATTCAGAAAATATTACCTCTCGCTCGATTTCGACTTGTCGGCTGTCCGTTCGCATTCGAAAGTCGTTCGAACTTTAATTTTCCTGGCCAACTCGATCAGGATACCCGCGCCCGCATTCGAGTTTTCGCGTAAACGAACGGTTTTCTGGCCTGTTTATCATTAAAATAAATTTTCCTGCCGCTTCGAGGAAGCCTCTGGGAAGTTTTGAGTAATTTCATTTGAACTAAAACCCATCCCCTATGAACGTGATCAATACTGTCAAACAATATGCTGATCAGATCGGAGGTCAATACACCGACTACGATCATTCGAAATCAGTTATCGTTGTGCCCCTGGACCAGAGTCGATTTCAAACTGTACTCGCTGTGACGCAGAAGAGTCCGGTGTCGGGCCGCGAGCAGGCGGTGTTTAATTCAAAAGTTTGTCAGGTAAATGCCGGCATCGATCTGAAGATGCTGATGGAACAAAATGCAAGCTTCGACTACAGCAAGTTTGTTATTGAAGACGGATACCTGAAAGTTGAAGCATCATGTCTTCCATCTACTGCTTCTGAAGCTCAGGTGAAAGAGATGATCCAGGAAGTAGCACAGCTAGCAGATCACTATGAGTACAAGCTGACCGGACAGGATATTCATTGAAAGAGTATGCGGCTCATGGAAATGCAAAAATGCAGATAAA
>CBHROW010000041.1:0-22181 GCA_966080355.1 uncultured Chryseosolibacter sp. | reverse complement strand
TGTACAGAATTTCAATGAACGAGCTTTTCGGAACTCCGGACAACGACCTGAAAGTACCGGCACAACATAAAAAGATTGATGAGAAGGCGCTCAGCGCGTTTGCATCGCTGTAGATTTCAAAAGGAGAGTTGATTTTGGTTGCGCGTGGGAAGCCTCGCGCAATTTTTTTTAGGGGTTTTCGATCTTTGTGATCTCGAATTCCACCCTTCGATTAAGTTTACGATGATCGTCTGACTGTTCCGCAACAATGGGTTTGGAACTACCATAGCCATGCGCTTCAATTCGGCTGCTTTCGATCTTGAATTGATAGATGAGATAGGCTTTGATGGCATCCGCGCGCGCCTGCGAAAGACGGAGGTTTGAATCTTCTTTTCCTTGTGAATCGGTATGGCCCGAGATATTCAATTTGAATCTCGGGTGATCGACCAGGAAGTCTGCGAGCTTATTCAGGTCGCCATGCATAGCAGGAAGAATATCTGCCTTACCATTTTCAAACTCCAAAGATTCAAAAGCAATCTTGCTTTCTATAGGTTCTGTTTCTTTATTGATCTCCATATCGCCATCAAGGAAAAATATTTCTTCAATACGAAAAAAATCTTCGCCCTGGATAATGAGTAGATAGTTGCGCTTGTTGATGAGACTGAAATCGAAAGATCCGTCCGGGCGTAAAAATATCGGTGCTACTTCAACGCCATGATCAAGATCGATGATGGAAACGATTCCTTTGAATGGCTCCTTGGTTTGCGAATCGACCAGCGAACCTTTGAGCTTCGCGATAGCGTCAGGTTGTGCTTCCATTGGAACCGGGAACGAATGAAGATCGAGATTTTGAACGTCTTCGGCCTCTGAACGCGCGTAATAAAGTCGACTCGACTGTGAATCGATCGTAAAGTAATATTCGCTTCCCGCTCCATTTACGAGCGGGCCGATGTTCTTCGGTTCGCTCCACACGCCATCCACCTTATACGATTTATAAATGTCGAAGTCACCGAAAGTCAACGGTTGTCCATTCGAGCTGAAATAAAGCACGTTCGATTTGTGATGAAAGAAAGGGCTTACCTCGCTGCCGCGCGTGTTGATGATCGGACCCATGTTCTTTGCAGGCAGCCATTCTCCTTTTTTATCACGTGTAGAGAAATAGATGTCGGTCATGCCAAAGCCACCGAGTCTGTCGGAGGCGAAGAAGAGTGTATCTCCACTGTGCGTTAGCGAGGGATGCGAATCCCAGGATGTTGAATTGATTGTCACGCCAAGATTCTTTACGTTGCCCCATGTGCTGTCAGGCTTGAGCTCCGCGCGAAAGATATCGCAGTTGCCGTGTGAATCGGGTGAGTTGCATCGTGCGAAAAACAACTGCTTGCCATCTGCACTGAGACATGCCGAACCTTCATTGTGAAATGTGTTGATGGTTTTGAATTCTTGCGCCTCGCCCCATACATCGCCTTCTTTTCTTGTGAAGAACAGGTCTTCGTCATATCGCTTTTCTGAATTTTGAAGGTGCGCGTGTCGTTTTGAGGTGAATAGTAAAATGTAGTCGAGGTTGCCGATCGTTGGTCCGTAGTCTGCTTTCTCGGAGTTCACCCAGGGGTCCATTTTCAACAACACACCATGCGGAGGTCGAAGTGTGTCGATCTCTTTGCGGAATTCTACGAGCTCGTAGTATTCGTTCAGTGGAACATAATATGTTTTCTCATTCCTGGTCAGCGTGTCGAATTCCGAACGTACCTGCCGGCCGTTAATATTTTGACGGTGATGTTTTAAAACAAGTTTGTAGAGCAGAACAGATTCACCGGGCATTCCGAATTTTTGAGAAAGTTTCGCAAGCTTCCACAGCATGTCTGTGTTTGCTGAAAAATTCAGTATGCTGAAATGCTTAACGTATTCGCGAAGCGCGTTGTACGATTCTCGTTCTGATCCGCTGGCTTCGAGTTGCTTGATGTGTTTGAGCCGGGCCTCATCATGATAGGCGGTTTTTAAGCTTAAATTGGGAAAATCAAAAATGTCAGACTGGCTGTAGCTTGTCAGGGTGTCATTGAGTTCAACCCGATTAACTTTCTTGAATTTTTTATTGGATCTCTGGCCGACAGCGGTGCTCGCCTGCAGGATGCAAAACGCCACTACAACGATAAAAAAATAGGTTTTCACGAACCGTGGGGCAATTAAAAAATGTCGTTCCTGACTAAAGTTGCCACAATTTTGCTTCTTTTACAACCTGCCTTTGCCGGCAGGCAGGCCTGGCTGTCCGAAATGCGTGAAGTCGGAGAATGGCAGGCAGGCTCAGCTGGCACTACTATTGTCCTTTATGGCGGGTCAACTTTTTAATTGTTTGGTAACTCCTTAAAGTGCCAAAGTGGCACCTTTGCATTTCATGTTCAATACACTGCCTATACAACTTGTTCAGGAAGAATCAGATGATCTGATTCAAATGATTAATCCCGAGCAGGACAGCGACCTTAAGCCCGAAGATCTCCCTGAAGAACTTTCAATTCTGCCGATCAAGAACACGGTTCTTTTTCCCGGTGTGGTGATTCCCATCACAGTGGGTCGTGCGAAATCCATCAAGCTGGTGAAGAAAGCGTATCAGGGTAATCGCATCATCGGAGTGATCGCCCAAAAAAATTCGCAGACGGAAGAGCCCGGTATTGACGACATGTATCGTACCGGCACTGTGGCACGCATCATCAAAATGCTTGTGCTGCCCGATGGCAATACAACCATTATCATTCAAGGTAAGAACCGTTTCAATATTCGTGAGTTCGTTCAGGAAGATCCTTATCTCACCGCCAGGGTAGAGTTGCTTACCGAACCTGCACTGAATGTCAACAGCAAGGAAGCAAAAGCGCTCGTTCAATCATTGAAAGATTCTGCGCTCAAAATATTGAAGTTGAATCCGGACATCCCGCAGGAAGCCCAGGTTGCGCTCGATAACATTTCGAGCATGTCGTTTCTGATCCACTTCCTGGCTTCAAATCTGAATGTCGATGTTTCAGACAAACAAAAGATCCTCGAAACGCAAGGCCTGAACGACCGTGGAACGTTGCTGCTGCAGTTCATGCTTCGCGATATTCAAATGCTCGAGATCAAACACGAGATCCAAAAGAAAGTTCACACCGATATCGATCAGCAACAGCGTGACTATTTTCTGCGCCAGCAAATCAAAGTACTTCAAGATGAGCTGGGCTATGATGGCCCCGACAAGGAAGTGGAAAAACTCCGTAAGAAAGCCGAGGCAAAAAAATGGCCGAAAACTGTAGCCGATCATTTTAATAAAGAACTCGACAAACTACTTCGCATCAACCCGATGGCCGCTGAATATCCCGTGGCAATGAACTATGTGGAATTTATGCTTGAGCTGCCATGGAACGATTTCACTGTAGATGACTTCGATCTCAAGAGAGCCAAGAAAATATTAGACAGCGACCACTTTGGGCTTGAGAAGGTCAAGTCGCGAATCCTCGAATATCTCGCGGTGCTGAAGTTGAAGCAAGACATGAAAGGCCCGATCTTGTGTTTGTATGGTCCTCCGGGTGTCGGTAAAACTTCCCTTGGACGCTCGATCGCAAAGTCTCTTCAGCGAAAATACATTCGCATGTCACTCGGTGGTGTTCACGATGAAGCCGAGATCCGTGGCCATCGCAAAACTTATGTTGGCGCGATGCCTGGAAAGATATTGCAGAACATCAAGAAAGCTCAGTCGTCCAACCCCGTTTTTATTCTTGACGAGATCGATAAAGTGAAATCGGATTTTCGTGGCGATCCGTCTTCAGCACTGCTCGAAGTGCTCGACCCGGAACAGAATAATTCATTTGGCGACAACTACCTCGAAGTTGACTACGATCTTTCGAAAGTGTTGTTCATTGCTACAGCCAATTCATTGGATACTATACATCCGGCACTGCGTGATCGCATGGAGATCATCGAGATCACCGGCTATACGCAGGAGGAGAAGATCGAAATTGCCATGAAGCACCTTGTGCCGAAGCAATTGAAAGAGCACGGCTTGAAGAACTCACAGGTGAAATTCACGCGCCAGGCGATCGCCAAGATCATCAACAGCTATACGCGTGAGTCAGGTGTTCGTAACCTGGAACGGAAGATCGGCACATTGGTCCGTTACATTGCTAAATCTGTGGCAATGGAGGAAGAGTTCGACAAAACGATCACCGAGGAGTCGGTCCGGAAAATTCTCGGTATTGAGATACACGATGAGGAATTATACCAGGACAACGAAACAGCTGGTGTTGTTACCGGATTGGCATGGACTCAGGTTGGTGGTGAAATACTTTTTGTTGAATCGAGCCTCAGCAAAGGCAAAGGCGTGTTGACAATTTCCGGGCAGTTGGGAGATGTAATGAAAGAATCGGCCATGGCTGCGTTGTCTTACCTGAAGTCGAATGCTGAAAGGCTAGACATCGACCACAGGATATTCCAGCAATATGATTTGCACATTCACGTGCCCGCAGGTGCTGTTCCAAAAGACGGCCCCTCGGCCGGTATTACCATGTTCACTTCACTCGCATCTATCTTCACGCAACGTAAAGTCAAAGCCAAGTTGGCGATGACCGGAGAGATTACCCTGCGTGGCAAAGTGTTGCCGGTTGGCGGGATCAAAGAAAAGATATTGGCCGCCAAGCGCAGTGGAATTAAAGAGATCATTCTCAGCGCGAAAAACAGGCGCGACATCGAAGAGATTGAAAAGCAGTATGTCAAAGGTCTTACTTTTTATTACGTAGATACCGTTGACGATGTCTTGAAAGTGGCATTGTTGAAGGAGAAAGTAAAAACACCGATGATGTTTTCACTGGCCGACCCCAAGCTTCAACACTACGTCAACAACTGATTCTCTCGGTTCCTTTTATATACGTGGAACCGCGGAAACAATCATGCATTCACAAAGCGACAAATTTATGATGGATCAAAAATATCTCACCCCACGGCAGATCGTTCAGGAACTCGATAAATACATTATCGGACAGGATGAGGCCAAACGGAACGTAGCCATTGCGTTGCGAAACCGGTGGCGAAGAATGAACGTCAAGAGTGATATCCGTGGCGATATCATTCCGAATAATATTCTCATGATCGGAGCGACCGGTGTGGGTAAAACTGAAATTGCACGAAGACTCGCTCGAATTGCCGATGCACCGTTTGTGAAAGTCGAAGCTTCGAAATTTACGGAAGTTGGCTATGTTGGTCGTGACGTTGAAAGCATGGTTCGCGACCTGGTTGAACAGTCGGTGAATCTGGTCAAAGCGAGAAAGAAGGAGGAGGTCAAGGAGAAGGCTGCGGCTATTGTTGAAGATATCATTCTCGATGCACTCATTCCACCCATGAAAGTTCAAGCTACCAAACCTGCCGGATTTTCTTCGGGTGAAGGTATGCCGGCATCGGATGAAGAGCTTAATGAACGCACGCGAAACCTGTTCCGTGAAAAAATCCGGAATGGCGAGCTGGAGGAGCGAAAGATTGACATTCATATCAAAGGGAATGGCGGGCCGAATGTGGGCATGGTGGGCGCTGGGATGATGGACGAAGTTTCCATGATGAACCTGCAGGAAATGCTCAATGGCATGATGCCGAAGAAAAGCAAAAAAAGAAAAGTTACTGTTGCTGAGGCACGCAGAATTCTTTTGGAAGAAGAAGCCGCCAAGCTCATCGATATGGATGAGGTCAAGGAGGAGGCGATACATCGCGCGGAAGATGCCGGTATTATTTTCATAGATGAGATCGATAAAATCGCTTCAGGGTCTAAGAAGGGCGGAGGTGGCCCTGATGTAAGTCGCGAAGGTGTTCAGCGAGATCTTTTGCCAATCGTTGAAGGAAGCACGGTAAACACCAAGTACGGTGTGATCAAAACGGATCATATCCTGTTCATTGCCGCGGGTGCATTTCATATTTCAAAACCATCCGACCTTATTCCAGAATTGCAAGGGCGTTTTCCGATCCGCGTTGAGTTGAATAATCTTACCAAGGAAGATTTTATTCGAATTCTCAAGGAGCCCAAGAACGCACTCACCAAACAGTATCAGGCGCTGTTCGAAGCAGAGGGCGTGAAAGTGAGCTTTGAAGAAAATGCAATGGACGAGATCGCGAATACCGCTTTTACCATTAATGCCGAAGTTGAAAATATCGGTGCGCGCAGGCTCCATACGGTGATGAGTAAATTGCTGAACGAATTGTTGTTCGATGTTCCAGACAAGATCCCTGCAGATTCAGTGATTGCGATCGATGCAAATTTGGTACGTGAAAAATTAAGTGGATTGGTAAAAAATAAAGACCTTAGCCAATATATCCTTTAGATGCGGCTTTGTCTTTATCTGGCGTTACTCTCTTCATTTTCAGTTTTCGCTCAAGAAGGCGTTGAAGTAGTCGCACCATCGAAAAAGGACTCTATCCGCGATCTTTACATCAGGCGTTTTCCGGATCATTTTTTTGTATATCCTGTTCTCAAGCAGCGTTCGCTGAGCTTTGAACTGGAGAAAGTTGATCGTTCGGATCTGCTTACGTTCCGGCCAAACACAACGTATAGCCTTGGGGTTGGTGCTTATCTTTTTGAAGTTGGCGTGGAGCTGACCTTTGCAGTTCCCCTCGATGAGAAAAAAGAAAAGATCTACGGGACCTCACATGCCCGCGACTTGCAGGGAAACATACTGGGAAAAAATTTCGGTGTAGATATCTATTACCAAAGATACCGTGGTTTTTACCTTACCGAAAAGCTGAACATACCTAAAGCTGGCGATCCGTTTCCCCAGCGAAGTGATATCGTGTCGAGGAATCTGGGCTTCACCGGGTCGTATGTATTCAGCAAAAGATTTTCGTTTCGATCGGTATACAATTTCTCCGAGCGACAACTTTTTAGCAAGGGCACGTTCCTGGTTTCGACCAACATCGGCAGGTTCAAATTAGCGGCCGACTCGTCAATTCTTGATACGAGCCAGGAAGTTGTTTTTGGTAGCAAGGTGTCTTTCAAAGACCTTCGATACTCAACGTTCAGTCTCGCACCGGGTTATGCCTACACGATCGTGTACAAAAATTTCTTTTTGAACGGAAGTTTGTCTATCGGTCCCGCTCATCACTGGATCTATTATCAGTACGAAACTGGCGCAGGTAAAAACCAAATTGCGATAAACTCATTTGTTGCAGCGCGAATTGCAATCGGCTACAATGGCGACAGGATCTTCGGAGGTATAGCATTTCTTACACAAGGAAGCACTGTGAAATTCGAAGACGTTGAGTTTACCAATAACAACGGTTCGTTCAAGGTGTTAATGGGCTATCGGTTTCGGGAATTTGGCTTGCTGAAGAAGCGGGCGTGGGACGCCATCCCATTCAAGATCTAGTCGTCTTTGCTTTTCGGAAAATCGAAGAATACGAGTTCACCGCCATTGAATTTTATTTCTTTCCATGTGTCAGACTGGAATCTGAAGCAAACAACTCCGCAGGTCGGAACATTGTCGATTATATTTCTCTTGTTCTGATTCAGTGAATTCACAAAGTCCGTGAGGCCTGGATTGTGGCCAAACAAGAAGGCGTTCGAATGCTTTTCGGAGAGATTCCGAATAGCCGATAAAATGTCATCTTCGTCAGCGTGATAAAGGCGCTCATCAGTTTGGATCTTTTCTTTACTATACTGCAGTTCTTCCGCAATGCGTTTGCAGGTGGAAATTGCGCGTTTCGCTGGACTAGACACCATAATATCTGCCACTGCATTTTTTTCCCTAAGTCTTTTTCCCATACGAGGTGCATCTTTCTTTCCTCGCTCATTGAGCGGCCGATCGAAATCCGAAAGCCCAGGATCGTCCCAGCTTGACTTGGCATGTCTTATTATATACAAAGTTTTCATTCTCTAATCCCCCGGTTGAAAGTTTTCATTCTTATTCACTTTTGCCAACAGCTAACAGCGCTGAGTTAAAAATAGCCACACTTTATGACTCGGATGCTCACCAATCAGATACCATCAATTTATTATATCTTCGCAGTTATGGCAAGTTGGAAATCTATTCGAAGGACAATTCGGTATAATCTACTTTATGCATTTGTCCGGTTTCTGATCTGGTTCGCCATGGTCAACAGCCGAGAGGGTTGGTTGTCGATTTGTGGTGCACTGGGAAGTCTGGCGTATCACCTCGCGGGTAAAACACGAAGACTTACTATAAATCATTTGTCGATAGCATTCCCTGAAAAATCGGATCAACAGATTCGAAAACTCGCGAAGCGTACATTTAAAATGCTCGGGAAAAATGCCGGTGATATTTTAAGAAGCTCAAGGTCGGTGAAAACGCTTTCGGATCTTGAGAAATTCCTTGTCACCACCGGTTTGGAAAATTTTGAAACTGCACTGGCAAAAGGTAAGGGCGTGATTTTTCTTACCTGCCATCTGGGTGGTTTCGATTTGCAAGTAACCAATATGGCCATACGTGGATATCAGCCGAACATCATTGGTACTCCACTCAAGAATAAGAAACTAAATGAGCTGCTTTGGAATTATCGCAACGCATTTGGCGCGATTGCTACGGAACGCGGTCGTGAAACATTTCGGATGATCAAGGTTTTGAAGTCAGGCGGGATGGTGGCGTTGCTGATTGATCAGGACACGAAAGTAAAAAGCGTGTTTGTAGACTTCTTTGGAAAAAAAGCATCAACCCCAGCTGGTGCAACTATTCTCGCCTTAAAGACGGGTGCAGCAGTAATTCCCACTTACGTCTATCTCGGAGAAGACGGACTTCAGCACATGCAGATCTTGCCGGAAATTCCTATGCACATCACCGGCAACGAAGACGATGACGTTGTACACAATACGCAAGTTTTAACAAAATTCATCGAAGACAAAATTCGCGAACATCCCGATCAGTGGGTGTGGA
The DNA here is from genome assembly GCA_966080355.1 of uncultured Chryseosolibacter sp. Taxonomy (GTDB): domain Bacteria; phylum Bacteroidota; class Bacteroidia; order Cytophagales; family Cyclobacteriaceae; genus Chryseosolibacter. Next base: position 13,320 of record CBHROW010000041.1, on the reverse strand, counting down.
TGCATGAACGCTGGCGCACGAGACCCAGCTAAGGCTGTTGGCTATGGCTATAGCTTTTGCGTACGGCTCAGCGTATTTTACTTGAAACTAAATGAGCGGACGTTCGGATCTGGTGATACCTGCTGTACTGAAACGAGTTGCCATGATCAAAGCTAAAGCCATAGCTATTTTTTCACACAGCCGCATTGTCCTCAAAGGCGGAAGACGATGCTTGCGTGCGGCTATTATGATAGCGGGCGGAAATCGAAGAGAGATCGGGCGCCAATAGTTCGGATTCTACGCACTGCCATCGCCATAGCTAATGGCCATAGCTATTTTTTAAAGATGAAATACACCGCCAGTATCAAAAACACAAACCCGATAAAGTGATTCAGCTTAAACTGCTCGTTCTTAAAAAATATCACTGAAAAAATCACGAACACCACAAGCGTGATCACTTCCTGGATAACCTTCAGTTGAACAAGTGAGAATGGACCGCCATACTCTTTGAACCCCGCTCGATTGGCCGGCACCTGTAACATGTACTCAAACAACGCTATTCCCCAGCTGATGAGAATGATCGAGATGAGCGGAAGGTTCTGACTCCACTTCATCTCTTTGAATTTCAAATGGCCATACCATGCCAGGGTCATGAAGGCGTTGGAGAGGATGAGGAGGCCAATTGTGATGAGTGCCCGCATATTCAATGTGCCGATTGGTCAATTAGCCAATATGCCAATGAAGAGAGCCGTTCCATCGGCATATTGGCACATCGGCTAATTATTTGACAAGTTTCTTATACTTGATCCGGTGCGGTTGATCGTCACCGAGGCGCTTCTTTTTGTTCTCTTCATACTCGCTGAACGTTCCCTCGAACCAGAATACCTGAGAGTCGCCCTCGAAGGCCAGGATGTGCGTACAAACCCTGTCGAGGAACCAGCGATCGTGAGAGATGATCACAGCGCATCCACCGAAATTTTCCAATGCTTCTTCAAGTGCGCGAAGCGTGTTCACATCAAGATCGTTGGTAGGTTCATCGAGCAGCAGAAGATTTCCGCCTTGCTTCAGCGCGATGGCGAGATGAACCCGGTTGCGCATACCACCTGAAAGTTCTTTCACTTTCTTTTGCTGATCGTTGACGTTGAAATTGAACTTTACAACGTAAGCACGCGAGTTCAATTCTTTGCCTCCGAGCATGATCAACTCGTTGCCACCCGTGATCGCTTGCCAAACCGTATCTTCAGGCTTGAGATCATCATGTTCCTGATCGACATAGGCAATTTGTACAGTTTCGCCCACTTCAAACTTCCCGGCATCAGGCTGCTCCTTGCCCGTGATCATTTTGAAGAGGGTTGTTTTTCCGGCACCGTTAGGTCCGATGATTCCAACGATTCCGGCTGGCGGAAGCGAGAAAGTGAGATTCTCGTAAAGTAATTTATCTCCGTAGGCTTTTGCTACTCCATGCGCTTCAATCACTTTATTACCCAGGCGTGGCCCTGGCGGAATAAACAACTCAAGCTTGTCTTCTTTCTCGCGCGTTTCCTGGCTCATCAGTTTGTCGTAAGCATTCAAGCGCGCTTTTCCTTTCGCGTGCCGCCCTTTCGGACTCATGCGTACCCATTCCAACTCCCGCTCGAGCGCTTTCTGCCGTTTTGATTCTGTTTTTTCTTCCTGGGCAAGTCGCTTTTTCTTTTGGTCGAGCCATGAAGAATAATTTCCTTTCCACGGAATTCCCTCACCACGGTCGAGCTCAAGGATCCATCCGGCAACATTGTCGAGGAAATAACGATCGTGCGTTACCGCGATCACCGTTCCCTTGTATTGTTTCAGGTGTTGTTCGAGCCAATGAACAGATTCGGCATCCAGGTGGTTGGTGGGTTCATCGAGCAGGAGCACGTCTGGTTCCTGTAACAACAAGCGACACAGCGCTACTCGTCTTTTCTCACCGCCCGACAAGTATTCGATTTTCGCATCCGGGGGTGGGCAACGAAGCGCATCCATCGCACGCTCAAGTTTGTGATCCAGTTCCCATGCACCGACCGCATCGAGCTTCTCCTGTATTTCTCCTTGCTTCTGGATCAATTTATCCATTGCGTCAGCGTCTTCAATCACGGCAGGATCTCCGAACTTCTCGTTGATCGCTTCAAATTCTTTCAACAGTCCGGCAATTTCCTGAACGCCTTCCTCGACTACTTCTTTTACTGTCTTGTTTTTGTCAAGTTTTGGTTCTTGCTCCAGTAATCCCACGCTAAAAGTGAGATCAGACACAACTTCACCTTGAAATTCCTTATCGACACCGGCAATAATTCGAAGAAGCGATGATTTTCCTGAGCCGTTTAAACCCAGCACGCCGATCTTGGCGCCATAGAAGAACGACAAGTAGATATTTTTAAGCACCTGTTTACTAGGCGGGTAGATTTTGTTGACACCCGCCATTGAAAAAATGATCTTTTCGTCTGCCATAGGATGATTGGTGGAAGTAACCTTTAAGCAATTCTGCCGTACTCCATTCGTTAGTAGTTCGACTATTTTAGATTCCTGCGAAGGAATTCGAGGCGCAATATGGTGATAAGTTCTGGGGGAGGAAACGCGGCTCGGTTACATTTTTATCGTGAAATCTATTTAAAATGAACTTTTTTGCCTGTTTTTTGCTCTTTTCAAATAAAGAAAACCCGGTGTTTGTTTTGATGAATTAAAGTTTATTTTTGCGGAAAATAAGGAGGACTTAATTTATGTATTGGACACTCGAACTTGCCTCTTATCTCGAAGACGCCCCCTGGCCAGCAACGAAAGACGAGCTTATCGACTACTCGATTCGTTCCGGTGCTCCTTTAGAGGTGGTTGAAAATCTTCAGGAACTTGAAGACGATGGTCAACCCTACGAAAGCATTGAGGAGATCTGGCCTGATTACCCCACGAAAGAAGATTTCTTTTTCAACGAAGACGAATATTAGAAGGCCGTGAGGCCTTTTTTAGTTTCTGATTTAAAATTTCTGATTTCTGATTGGAAAACAGACCTTGGAGGCTGGTCTTGACTCAATCGGAAATCAGAAATTGTAAACTTAGGCAAGTTCCTCGGCCGTAATATTTCGATTAACCTTAGCCAACGTTCTGATCGTGTTAAGCACCGAATCCGGTGTCACTGAAATCGAGTCAATTCCTTCTTCAACAAGAAATTCAGCGAAGTCGGGAAAATCAGAAGGGCCCTGGCCGCAAATCCCCACCTTCACTCCATTTGCTTTTGCTGTTTTGATCAGGTTTGAAATGAACCGTTTTACTGCAGTATTGCGCTCGTCATAGAGTGAGGCAACCAGCGCAGAATCTCGATCGAGGCCAAGTGTGAGTTGCGTAAGGTCATTCGAGCCAATCGAGAATCCATCGATGTGTTTACAGAATTCATCCGCCAATAAGATGTTTGAAGGGATTTCTGCCATAAGATAAACTTCAAGTCCGTTCTGGCCGCGCTCCAGTCCGTATTGGTTCATAACTTCATAAACACTGTGCAGCTCTTTCACTGTCCGGCAGAATGGAATCATCACGACAACATTGGTCAATCCCATTTTTTCACGAACGCGTTTGATCGCAAGACACTCGAGCCCGAACGCATGTCTGTATTTTTCCGAATAATATCTTGAAGCACCACGCCAGCCGATCATTGGATTCTCCTCCTTGGGCTCGAAGTAAGATCCTCCAAGCAGGTTTTCATATTCATTCGTTTTGAAATCGGAAAAGCGGACGATCACTTTGTTGGGATAAAATGCTGAGGCAATCTTCCCGACACCATATGAAAGTTTTTGAATGAAAAACTGCTCTTCGGTTTCATATCCCGTGGTGAGGTGGTTGATCTTTTCGGTGAGTATTTTGTCACCAAGTTCGCGATGATGGAGCAATGCGAGCGGATGCGCCTGGATATAATTGTTGATGATAAACTCTTCCCGCGCAAGTCCGACACCATGGTTTGGAATATGCGAAAATTTGAAAGCAAGCTCAGGTGATGCAACGTTTAACATGATCGGAGTTTCGATGTGCGGCAGATCGTTCAGATCCGTTTCAAGTTTTTCAAAAGGAATTTTCCCGCTGTAAACAAAACCAACATCACCTTCACAACATGAAACTGTGATCGTGTCTCCATCTTTTAATAAATCGGTACCGGTTCCGGTTCCCACAATGGCCGGAACCCCGAGCTCACGCGCAACGATTGCAGCATGACAGGTCCTTCCACCTTTGTTTGTCACAATCGCGGACGCTTTCTTCATGATCGGCTCCCAATCAGGATCGGTCATTTCGGTAACGAGAATGTCGCCCTGATGAAAATCGATGCCATCGTGCGAGCCATCACGGCCATCCAGCGAATACATGATCACGATCCGGCCCGAGGCGATCTTATTTCCAACAGCAATACCTTGTAACATCCTTTTCTGCGGTGCTTGTTCCAGGATTTTGTATTCCACCAGTTTCGTTTCGTCAATGCGGGAGTGTATGGTCTCGGGCCGTGCCTGAACAATGAACAACTGGTTGGTTAAGCCATCGATCGCCCACTCGACATCCATCGGGCACCAATGACCTTTCTTGTCACTGTAATATTTTTCGATGGCACAAACCCATTGCGCGAGCTCGATCACCTGATCATCTTCAAGACAGAATTTCTTTTGATGATCGCGCTGAACATTCACCACTTTGGTAAGTTGTCCGGGATCATCGCCATAGATCATTTTTCGATCTTTTTTGCCAAGATTTTTTTCGATGATCGAAGCGAATCCTTTTTCGAGTGTGGGTTTGAAAACGATGAATTCATCCGGGGAAACCGCACCCTGCACGATCATCTCGCCAAGTCCATACGATCCGTTGATGATCACGGCATTTTTGAACCCAGACTCGGTGTCGAGCGAAAAAGCAACTCCAGAGCTCGCCAGATCGGAGCGAACCATCTTCTGAACGCAAACCGATAGCGCTACATCGAAGTGATCGAATTTAAAATGTTCACGATAAGAGATCGCGCGATCCGTGAAAAGTGATGCGAAGCAATTTCTCACGGCATCGAGAATTCCTTCCGGTCCGCGCACGTTGAGATAGGTTTCTTGCTGGCCGGCAAATGATGTATCAGGAAGATCTTCAGCGGTAGCACTGGAGCGAACCGCAACATCGGTCGCATCTTGATTGTAATAGTTTGATAACTTTTTATAACGTGCGCTGATCTCTTTCTCAAGTGCTTCGGGGAATTTGCCATCACGAATAAGCTGACGCACCTGCATTCCACCTTTGCGCAGGGAGATGAGGTTGTTCATGTCCATCTCACCGATGATCTTTCGAATGGCACCCTCAAGCTTGTTATGCTTCAGAAAATCCCAATAGGCATCAACAGTGACCGCAAAGCCAAGCGGGATACTGATACCAAGTGAAGATAGATTGCGCATCATTTCACCCAGCGAAGCGTTCTTCCCGCCTACCAGGTTGATGTCTTCCAGTTTTACTTCGTGGAGTTCAAGCGTATATCGATTCATCATAAGGATTGGTTTTTCATGTGGGTGATCAGATTGAAAAAACCATTCCCATGACCCGTTTCAAACGTTTACGGAAACACGACAGGCAAATTTGGAGAAGTAATGAGGAAGGGTAGAAGTTTTTCTACAAAGCAGCAGGTGAGGTCAATAACGCTTTCGCGATGATCAGATCTTCTTCTGTCGTGATCTTGATGTTTCGATAACTGCCTTCAAACAACGAGATCTTTATACCCGACCGCTCGGCAACGCTGGCATCATCCGTCAGTGTTTCATCTTCTTTTATCTGATATGCTTTTTTAATAGAGGCCACATCGAATGTTTGCGGAGTTTGAATGAGCCGGTATTTCGATCTATCTTCTGCTTTTGTCTGGTCTTGATTTGTGGACCGGAGGGATTCTTTCAATCTCACAGCAGCGATTGCAGAGCCATGCATCGCAGCAAGCCGAAATGACGCACCAATAATGTGTTCGCTCACAAGAGGCCGGACTCCATCGTGAATCGCAACCAGGCCACCACCTTCAATTTTGCTCAGGCCATTTTTTACAGATTGAAAACGCGTGTCGCCACCCTCGGCAAGAACAATCGGTTTGGTGAATTTGTAGTCCGAAGCAATTTGTTTCCACGTCTGTACATCATCTTTGGGAATTACCAGGATCACCTTGATGGTTTCAGAATAACGGTAGAAAGCATTCAATGTGTGAAGCAGAACTGGAAGTCCATTGATCGGAATGAACTGTTTTGGTACTGCGCTTTTGATGCGTGTTCCTTTTCCTCCGGCAACGATGATGGCGTGTTCTGGCGTGGTCAAGATCTGTGCTTTAGCCTCTTTGCGCAACTTTGCGATCCCTCGCGTCTCCGCGTTTATGAATTTTCAACGCAAAACAAGTAAAGACAGCAATGGTTCGCAACGGAAATGCAAAGGAATTTAACGTACTTAGGCATAATTAAGCACATGATCATTCTCCGCCTTTTCCTCATCGCATTCAACGTAGGTGTGATTGGATTTTTGATCTACGAAATAGTGACTGTCATTCAACAGCCGATGGAGCGGACACGAAAGATTTTGTTCCTGGTCGGAGCGATCATGTTACTGTTGGCGCCTCTCGGGATGTTCCTTCGCTTTTTTTATCCAGCACCACAATACTTCATCGTCTACCCGGTGGCGATTTTTACGTTTCTCTATCTGACGAAGAGATTGAAATTCTAGTTGCCCGATTCCGGATTTCCGGTTACCGGAACCGATTTATCACAGCTGCAAGTACAGTAAGTTTCAGAATTACTCGCAACTGGCATTCCGGCAACTGGCTCCTGGCACCTAGACAATGAGCATCGCGTCTCCGTAAGTCAGGAACTTATATTTTTCCTTCTTGGCAACCTTGTAAGCTTCCATGATGAGATCGTAACCTCCGAATGCTGCTGTCATCATCAACAGTGTTGACTCAGGCATGTGAAAGTTCGTGACCATGGCATTGCAGATCTTGAAATCGTAGGGAGGGAAGATGAATTTATCGGTCCAGCCTTCACGCGGTTTCAGACGGTTCGTAGCAGACACCGATGATTCCAGCGCGCGCATCGTAGTGGTTCCGATCGCACAAACACGATTCTTGTTATCGAGCGCTTTGTTGACGGCCTCGACAGCTTCATTGGTCACAATGAAATTTTCAGAATCCATCTTGTGTTTGGCCAGGTCTTCAACATCAACCGGGCGGAAAGTGCCGAGGCCGATGTGAAGTGTCACGTAGCTCATTTCAACACCTTTGATCTGAAGGCGCTTGAGCAACTGGCGCGTGAAGTGGAGTCCGGCAGTTGGCGCTGATACTGCGCCTTTATTTTTTGCGTATATGGTTTGGAAACGATCTTTGTCTTCTGGCTCCACTTTGCGTTTGATGTACTTCGGAAGAGGAGTTTCACCTAAAGTCTCGATCACTTTATCGAATGCAGCGGAATCCCCATCGAACAAAAAACGGATTGTTCGTCCACGCGAAGTTGTATTGTCAATAACTTCGGCAACAAGGTCGCCATTGCCAAAATAGAGTTTATTACCTACTCGGATTTTTCTCGCAGGGTCAACGAGCACATCCCACAAATGCATTTCTGCGTTCAGCTCACGAAGCAAAAAGACTTCGATCTTGGCGCCTGTTTTTTCTTTACGGCCATAGAGGCGCGCTGGAAAAACCATGGTGTCGTTACCGACCATAACATCGCCTTCGCCAAAATATCCGACAATGTCTTTGAAGACCTTGTGTTCGATTTTGCCGGAATCCTTGTGAACCACCATCAAACGTGATTCATCGCGGTTCTCGGCTGGTCTGTTAGCAATAAGGGTACTGGGAAGGTCAAACTTGAATTCAGATAACTTCATAATTGAGTAAGCAGAATGCGCCTAATGAAGGCTTTTTTTAAATAAGGTTGCAAAAATAAGGTGAGAATCAGCGTTTTCGACAAAGAAGCGCTGATTTTTCATTTTTGTAACAAAAACCCTCATTTATGAGTCTTAAACGTAATTTTTGAGGTTTGCCACCGACCAACATCCTAATCCGAAAAGCCGTTAAACACTACCGATGAAAACACTGGCCCAGATTTACGAAAGCTTCAGATTCGCATGGCGCGCCCTGAGGTCTAACCTGCTTCGTACCATTCTATCTCTGTTGGGCGTTACGGTCGGAATTTTCGCGATCATTACTGTATTGACGCTGGTCGACTCCCTGGAAAAAAATATCAAAGACAGTCTCAACTTCCTCGGCACTAACGTAATCTATGTTGAAAAATGGCCATTCATTGTGGAGGGTGAACGCAAATGGTGGGTGTATTTTAGAAGACCTAATCCTTCATACAATGAGTTCAAATTTTTAGAAGCGAATCTTCGTCACAAAAGCGGAATGGCAATCTTCGCAGGCCGGGGTAATCAGACGGCCAAATACAAAAGCAACAGCATTGGCCAAGTGAGGCTCGTTGGAGGTTCACAAGGGTATGACAAGATCTTTGAAGTGAACGTGGAATTTGGGCGGTTTTTCACACCTGAAGAACTTGAAGGCGGCCGTAACGTTGTGGTGATCGGCCATGAAGTAGCTAAAGCACTATTTCCTGATCGGTCGGCAGTAGGCGAGGAGATCAAGATCAAAAATTTGAAATATCAGGTCATTGGAGTTATCAAACGCGAAGGTCAAAGCTTCCTCGGTAATACCAGTAACGACTACACGTGTATCATACCCTACCAGGCTTTCCGCAAACTTTACCAGACAGGTACAGGAGCCTGGTATGAAACAACTTCCAGAATAGGCATCAAAGGATATGAATCGGATTTTGGTCTGGTAGAACTCGAGAATGAAATGAGAGGAATGTTGCGTGTGAGACGTGGTCTTAAGCCGAATGAAGACGATAACTTTGCAATGAACAGACCAGAGGCCATTGCTAATGCGATTGGAAAGTTGTTTGACGTAGTGGGAACGGCAGGCTGGATCATCGGAGGGTTCTCTATTCTTGTTGGAGGTTTTGGAATTGCCAACATCATGTTTGTGTCGGTGAAAGAAAGAACGAGCATTATCGGTTTGCAAAAATCGCTTGGCGCGAAAAACTACTTCATTCTTTTTCAGTTTCTGTTTGAAGCAATCTTCCTCAGCCTCATTGGAGGTCTCGCAGGACTCATACTTGTTTATTTTGTCACCTTTATTCCGTTGGGTGATCTCGTTGTCATACTCACGATCAAGAATATCGTGCTCGGTCTCGGAGTGTCTTCGGTAATTGGACTTGTTTCTGGAATCGTTCCGGCAGCGATGGCTGCGAGACTAGATCCGGTGATTGCGATCCGTGCGAACTAGTCGGCAAGCCGGTAGACCAGTTGCCGGGTTTCCGGGAGGAGCGCGTAGATGCTTCCTCGCGGAGTCAGCATAAAATATTTTGACGGGTGTATCGCAATTGAATGCAGGCCCGCATCACGTTTGGGTCGCTCGACATCTGGCTAGCTGCGCTGCCGGAATCTGGCCGTCTGGTACCCGGCAACAAAAAAGGCGAAGAATTTAACTCTTCGCCTTTTGTATTATCTGCAACTGAAGTTTACTCCTTCTCTTCCAGCACCTTCTTCGCTTCTACACCGCCAAGCTTCTCTTTGATCTTCTTCTCCAGTTCTTCCAGCAGTTCCGGATTGTCTTCGATGAGTTGTTTGACGGCATCGCGTCCCTGTCCAAGTTTGTTGCCGTTGTAAGAGAACCATGAACCAGATTTCTGAATCACTTCTACTTCAACACCCAGGTCGACTATTTCACCCGATTTCGAAATTCCTCTGCCATACATGATATCGAATTCGACAACCTTGAATGGAGGGGCAACTTTGTTCTTCACCACTTTCACTTTGACGCGGTTACCGGTGATATCATCTGCTCCTTCTTTGATTTGCCCGATTCTCCTGATGTCAAGACGAACCGATGCGTAAAACTTGAGCGCATTACCGCCCGTGGTTGTTTCCGGATTACCGAACATAACACCGATTTTTTCACGAAGCTGGTTAATGAAAATACAGCAACATCCGGTTTTGGAAATGGTACCCGTAAGTTTTCTCAATGCTTGAGACATGAGCCGCGCTTGCAAACCCATTTTACTTTCACCCATTTCACCCTCCAATTCACCTTTTGGCACAAGTGCAGCAACGGAGTCGATTACGATAATGTCGATAGCGCCTGAACGGATCAGGTGATCGGCAATTTCAAGTGCTTGTTCACCATTGTCAGGCTGTGAGATCAACAAATTCTCTGTATCGATACCAAGTTTTTCAGCATAAGCTTTATCGAAGGCATGTTCTGCATCGATGAATGCTGCCAGTCCGCCCCTGCGTTGAGCTTCCGCGATACAATGCATGGTCAATGTGGTCTTACCAGACGATTCAGGTCCATAGATCTCGATCACGCGGCCACGGGGGATCCCGCCAATACCTAACGCAATATCCAATCCCAGCGATCCGGTTGGTATAGCGGGAATGTCCTGAACTTTTTCATCGCTCAGTTTCATAACCGTTCCTTTACCGTAGGTTTTCTCCAACTTATCAATAGTAAGTTGAAGCGCTTTCAATTTTTCTTTTGCGTCATTCATGGTACTCATTTGTGTATCGTTTTTCAAAGATAATTAATAAACTAATAATATTAGTATTTAAAGCTAATAATTTTAGGATTTGTCTTTAATGTATGCGTTCGTCACGGCCGTTTATGCTCAGCAAGTTAAGCATTGCATGATCAATCGGGGTCAAATTAAATCGGAAGAATTGTCAATTGATGTCGCAGTTTCTGGGAGTACAATATTTCTGGTTTAAGCGCCATGCATTAATTGAATTATTATCAACAGGTTGCTGATCCGGCAACTCTTCAATAATACTGTTAAACAACTATCTTGCGTCAATTACCTTACTAAAAATGCAGCCCTTGTAAAAGGCGGTGAAAGTTGAATGGCATCGAAAGCTGGAAAAATCATTAAGCGAATTCTGCTCGCACTGTTGTTAATTTTAATGGTATTGACGGCTGTCTACTGGGATCTTGTAGTGTATGGCATCAGACAGGGTAGGGGGCAACTCCATATCATCTGGAACGCGAAACCTGTCGAGAAATTTCTAAACGATCCACAATTTCCGGATTCACTCAAACAAAAGCTTGTGCTCATTAACGAGGTGAGGCGCTATGCAATTGACTCGCTGGGATTGAAAGACACGAAAAACTATAAAACCCTTTTCGATCAAAAAGGCGAAGAGATCATGTGGGTTGTTACTGCCAGCGAACCATTTCGATTGAAAGCGAAAGAGTGGAAGTTTCCGGTGATTGGTTCAGTGCCTTACAAAGGCTTTTTCAATAAACAATTGGCGCTTGACTTACGCGAGGAACTTATTGAACAAGGTTGGGATGTGAGCATTCGAAATCCTGGCGGCTGGTCTACGCTGGGATGGTTCACCGATCCGATATTGAGCAAAATGCTCGAGCGTAGCGAAGGTGATCTGGCCAACCTGATCATTCACGAGATGTCACACGCAACTATCTTCGTCAAGGATAGCATCGACTTCAACGAAAATCTTGCGACCTTCATCGGTGATCGCGGAACTGAAAAATTTCTGGCATATCGGTTTGGTGTCAGCTCGAAAGAGTATAAATCGTATTACAGCGATGATGCAGATTATCTGAAATTTGCCGATCACATGCTTCGCGGTTCGGAGAAGCTAGATAGTTTGTACAATACGATGAACGAGTCCGATCCGCTCGATGTGAAGAAGGAAAAGAAAAAGGAAATGATCCAGCGTATCGTCAATTCTCTCGACACACTTACGCTCACTCAAAATTCAAATCCTTCTGCACGTTATGCGAAAGTTCTGCCGAACAACGCATACTTCATGAACTTCAGAAGATACCAGGCCAAACAAGATAATTTTTGGGAAGAATACAGCTTGAAGTTCCATGCGGACTTGAAGGCGTATGTGAAGTATTTGAGCGAGCGGTATCCTTTTCTTTAGAGCAGAAAGCAAAAAGCAGAAAGCGGAAGGCTTGTGTATCAGAACCTCAGAGTATGTGCCTCAGGCAAATTTGCATGTATGCAAAAAGACGCTATTCAAAACCTGCTGTCATACCTGCATAACGCTGTAAAACTGTAACGAACGAGAAAATGAAGTGCGGCCTCTGAAGTTCCGATGAAAGCTTTCTGCTTTCTGCTTTTAGCTATATTAAGGAATTGTTAACAAAGACATCTGCATTTTCATAGCAACTATTCACTGGCTAATTTTGACACAAATGTGAATCTATGGCAAACAAGCCTATGCATAAAGTACTTGTTGTCGATGATGAGGAACCCATCCTCGAACTTCTCAAGTATAATCTCGAAAAGAGTGGCTACGATGTCAAGACAGCGGCTGATGGATCGAAAGCAGTTGAAATTGCCAAAAAATTCATTCCTGATCTGGTGCTGCTCGACATCATGATGCCTAAGATGGATGGCGTTGAAACGTGCAGGTTGATTCGTGAAATCCCGGAGATGCAAAAGGCATTCGTTGTATTTCTGACTGCCCGCTCTGAAGAGTATTCTGAAGTTGCAGCGTTCGATGTGGGTGCTGACGACTACATCACCAAGCCGATCAAGCCACGCGCATTGATGAGCAGGATCAGTGCATTGTTCAGGCGCGAATCGAAAAAAGAAGCTCCACAATCATTGATCACCATTGGAGACCTCACCATTGACAGAAGCAGCTATACGATCAAACTAAAAAATAAACAGATCAATCTTCCTAAAAAAGAATTCGAGTTGCTCTATTTCCTGGCACAAAATCCTAATAAAGTATTTAGCCGTGAAGACCTGCTACAAAACATCTGGGGAACCGATGTTTACGTTCTCGCCCGCACGGTTGACGTTCATATCCGCAAGGTCCGGGAGAAAATTGGCGAAGAATATATCGCCACCGTGAAAGGAGTGGGGTATAAATTCAACCTCGGGTAAAAAAAGTTGGCAATTGGCAATGCCCGAGGCGGGCCAGTTGGCAAAGATGTCCTGCGATTTCAGAATCTGCCTGATTACTATTTCTATATTTTGAGAGCAGTTAAGGAGAAGTCCTTCAAGCCTCCAATTTAACTTTTTAATTGCCTACTGGCCTTTGGCTTTGCCTACTGCCTACTATCTTGCATCGCATGGTCTACAACTCCCGATCACTCGCGCTACTTCTAGCAGGTTGTATTGCCCTGATCACCACGCTTTTTTTGTCATTGTTCGACAGCGTGGATTTTAATGCCCTGGTTGTTTCGTTTGTTGTTTGTTTCGCAGTCAGCTATTTGCTCACATTCATTATCCTCGAGTTCCTGATATTCCGCGAGATCCGGGCGATATA
>CBHROW010000040.1:0-22205 GCA_966080355.1 uncultured Chryseosolibacter sp. | reverse complement strand
AAGCTCACCTGCTGCTGAAAGAAAATGAGAAGGCGCTCGATTACTATGCAAAAGCGAGAAAGGCATCGGGCAACGACTGGGGTAAAATCAACAGCGTACACAATCAACTTTGGCTATTGGACCATTACCGGACCGTCAACCGACAGTTATTGAAACTCTTTCAACCTCCAGGCATAGTTGCGTTCGTTGGGCATATGATCGATCGTCCCTTGAGCCAGGCTACGCGTTTTCCAGCTGAATTGGAACAGGAAATCAGGCACAGCATCAAAGCGAATATCAACACCATGAATGTTCACATCGGGTATTGCTCAGCGGCATGTGGTGCAGATATCTTGTTTATAGAAACCATGGCTGAGCTCGGCCATGAGGTCAATGTATTTTTGCCCTTCGCTGTGAATGACTTTTTGGACGTCAGCGTGAGGTTCGCAGGAGATGCGTGGACGAATCGATTCAACGCCATACTGCAAAAGTTTCCTGTGCGATTGCTCAGCGATGAACCGTACAATGGCCAGGACGCGTTGTTCGAATATGTGACCAAGATCAGCTTTGGCTCTGCCGTCCTCAGGGCGCGTTCACAAAACAATAAAGTTTCGCTATTAACGGTTTTGTCGGAAACGGATCTCAAGCGAAAAACGGGTGGAACAGCGAACAGCATCCGGCTTTGGCCTTTTCCGGAAAATCATATCAACATTAACCCTGATATCTTTTTGTCGCAGGCTCCGGTACAAACGAACATGGCTGTAACATCAGAAGTAACGACATCGCGCAGAGTGCTTTTGACGTTTGTAATGATCGATCTATCTGACTTGAGTTCACTGCTTAGAGAAAAAATCTCTCGAATGATCAAAGTTTACGAATCGTCAGAGACCTACCAGCCCGTCAAACCCAACGTGCACCTTTTCGGCTTCGCTACCGACATCAACGCCTACACGCTTGTGAAACAACTCGCTGATGCTGTCGGCAAGCTTCCACGGAAAGAGCGAATGGGTGTATTCATTAACGCAGGCCTTGCCGAATCACACAATGGCTCTTTGAAGGGGAAATCAGTAGACATCACGTTAGCGTGCGGTGAATTGAAAGTGGCAGGAATTTATGCAAGTGCTGATGCTGCCGCAATTTTGTCTTTGCAACCGGGTCGGCTGAATATCGATTTCTCGAGCTCCGTGGTCGCAGCGGGGCACAAGATCGATATCTACCGAATCAATTTATGATCTTGTGATTATCATGAATTGCTATCTGTTCTTTCGCCTTCGCTCCCGCTTTTCCCTTTTAATCCGGTCTTTCACATTGTCGTGAATTCCCCGGCCCGTTTCCATCGGGTGATAGAGCGCGCCAGTCGTTGGTGGCGCAGGCGGAGCTTGTTCGATCTGATATTTGTGTGCAACCTTTGCGGATATCCACTCGGTGTATCGTGGTGCAAGGTGATGCGCAGACCATGACTCCATTGCCTTCCATCCCACCGGCAGCTCGGCTCTCGGTCTGAGGGACGCGCGAAGTAATGCATTCACAACTTTGTCGGGGGTGTCAACGGCAGCCATTCGTGGAGTTCCGCCACTGTAGTTAGCCGCGTGACCCCACCAGGGCGTGTCGACTGCCCACGGTTGGACCGTGACCACTTTAATATTTCTGTGACCATTGAGGCGTAGCTCCTGGCGTAACGCAAGTCCCAAACTTCTTACGCCCGCTTTGGTTGCAGAATAGATCGCCTGATATGCAAGTGGAGTTTCACTATCGATAGATCCCATGTTAATCAGTGTTCCCTCCTTCTGTTTCAGAAATTGCTTGATGGCGACATGACTTCCGTAGACAAATCCTTTGAGGTTGACATCGATCACGCGCGCCTGATCTTCTATGGGAATGTCCCAGAATTTTCCGATCGCGCCTACACCTACCATGTTCACCCACACATCGATGTACTGAAACGTATGAACCGCAGTGTCGAGCACGCGTTGGACGTCATTCGGGTTGTCGATGTCCATGACGATATAGATACAGTGGCCTCCGGCTGCATTTACTTTGTCACTTACTTCCTTCAATAGGTCGGTTCTCCTCGCTGCGATCACAACATTTGCCTTGTAGCGACCGAGGGCTTCAGCCAGGCCTCTACCAAGGCCACTGGACGCCCCGACAATGACATAAGTTTTTTTTCCAACCTTTCGCTCACCGGGTTTGCCCAGGTTCCAGGTGGCACAGCTGCTCAGTAAGATCACAATCAACATGAACACATAATTCATGCAGATGCCACATCGTGTAGGCGAGGCCATGTGTTTCATTCATGGCTGAGGATAAAAATTTATACCGAGCGTGGCCTTGTGGAAGCGCCTAATAATGCCAGCACCGCAGGAGTGAACTCATAGAGATACCTGATCTAGCGATGTCAATATCAATAATAACAGATCCGGATAATCAGCGGGACATGGGTTGATTGCCAATCAGCTGCATATCATTTATCGAGGAGAAATGCAGTGAAGTCTCTCCCATCAATTGACGTGTATTTAAAATCCTCGCTTCCCTTGAACGCAACGCCATCCATCTTCAAAGGCGATCTGAACTTCGTGTATTTAAAATTGGCCAAGCCGTAAAAAGTTGCTTTTTCAAATGAAGTTTCACGCGGGAATTCAGTGTATTTAAAATCAGCACCTGCTTCAAATTTGACATCATTGAACAAGGGACCATTCCAAAACTCCGCATACTTGAAATTAGCAGGCTCATTGAAAGTCGATCCAGAAAATACCACAGCACCGTTGAACTCAGTATACTTGAATTCACTCGCACGTTTAAATACGCAGTTTTTGAATACAACATCTTTCTCGAAGTTTGCGATATAAGTTTCACGCTGGCGCTCTAAATTATAGTAAGCCAGTACGTCACCGAGAAAAGTGCAGTTGGCGAAACTTACCGGCACTTCCACGGTGCTTTCGTACGTGGCATTGTCACCAGAGAAATTGCTATGGGGACGTTCAATCTGCCGGTTCTGCAAATCCGTAAGGTCGAGGTCGCCTTCAATTTCAATATTGCTGTAGTTCACAGCCTGGCCTTCATTGATCTTTTTAATGATGTCATTGGCTTTGATCCTGGTTTGTGATAATGCTGTTATCGTAATCACACAAAGAAAAATAGAAATGGATGTTCTCATGATCTGGGTTGTTTTTCAGGATACTTCGAAAATGCAGGAAGGTTACGTGCTGAATGGAAGACGCTCGAAGAATCTGAAAGGTTGCATGGAAACCCGAACACATCCGGACCCTTGGCGGGCAATCGCTGATGCAATTATTAATCGTGAAACACTAACTTGATGTCCGGCACGTTATTCTCAAAGATCCTAAACCTATGTTCAAAACTCACCTCCTGATCGCCTTGCGAAATTTATTCAAGCGCAAAGGACCCGCCTTCGTTTCAATA
Source organism: uncultured Chryseosolibacter sp. (assembly GCA_966080355.1). Taxonomy (GTDB): domain Bacteria; phylum Bacteroidota; class Bacteroidia; order Cytophagales; family Cyclobacteriaceae; genus Chryseosolibacter. The sequence continues at coordinate 18,803 of CBHROW010000040.1, read as the reverse complement.
TTCGGACTTGCGCTTGGCATCTCAGCGAGCCTGGTCATTTGGCAATACGTCTCGTTTGAATTGAGTTATGATCAATTTCATGTCAAGAGGGATCGGATCTACCGGACACTCTTCACTGACTTTAAAAACGGGGAGAAAATTGATTCCAGTCCCAAGTTTGGATATGAGTTGGGACCGTCATTGAAGAACGATCTTCCCGAAGTCAAAACGTTCGTACGAACACATGGGCTGTTTGGCAATGAAGCTGTGGTCAGCTTCGAAGACGATTTTGGCAGCGCACATCAGTTTCTCGAGAAAGAGATCCTGTTCGTTGACTCAACATTCCTGGACGTGTTCACAGCGGAGGTGCTGCTGGGTAACGGAGAAATCGCGCTTGATGATCCCTCGTCTGTTGTCATTTCAGAATCTGTTGCGAAACGTTATTTCGGTGAGGGCGCAAATCCTGTCGGCAAAAACCTCAATGTGTTCACACAAGACTGGGTGAAGGGAGATTATCAGATCACCGCAGTAATCCTCGACTATCCCGACAACTCTCACCTGAACTTTGACTTCCTCATTCCCATGCACGATCTGTTGCAGACGGCTAACTACAAGCAACCACGCGCAGGCTGGAACTGGGTGAATTTCACCACCTACGTTGAAGTATATCCGAACACTGATGTCGGAACAATGAACGCAAAGACCGATGCCTTGCTTACAAAATATACCGGTCCCAACGAACCCGGGAGTTTTGTTTTTACATTTCAACCCCTGCGTGAAATCCACATCTCCGAAAATGAAGACAACAAGCCGATCGACATTGGTCTCTACGTTATGATCGCACTATGCATCCTTGTTCTTTCCTGGATAAATTATGCAAACCTGTCAACAGCCGGTGCAACACAGCGTGCGAAAGAAGTGGGTATAAAGAAAGCAATCGGGGTTGGCCGAGCGCAGTTGATAAGCCAGTTTCTCACCGAATCGCTGCTGATCAATTTTATAAGTCTGGTGGTGGCACTCGTGATCTCTGCGTTCACCCTTCCGCTGGTGGAAACGATCCTCGAGAAAGATCTTTCAGCCGAACTCACAGATCCGCGCATCTGGATAGCGCTGCTGGCGATTTTAACTTTTGGCACCGTGTTGTCCGGGGTCTATCCCGCGTTCGTCATGTCATCGATCAGAGCGATCAACATTGCAAGGGGATATGAGCGGAAGAAATCGACAATCTCTTTGCGCAACGCGCTGGTTGTATTTCAGTTCATAATATCCCTCTTATTCATTGCCGGAACGTATACGGTTTACAGGCAAATCGATTTTATGCGTCACCTTGAAAAAGGAATGGATGTGAGTCAGATGTGGATTGTGGACGCGCCAACAATGCCGGAAGGAAATAACGCTGATGAGCGATTGATTTCTTTCAAGCACGAACTGGGGAACATAGCTAGCGTGAGCGATGTGACTTCCTCGGGAAGTATTCCAGGCAAAGGATTTAGTTATGTATCGGGAATGGTCAAATTGGGAGCCGAAAAAGAACCGACACAGATTGAAACAATATACACGATCTTCAGCGAACACGACTTCGCTAAAGCATATGGAATCGAACTAACAGCGGGACGGATGCCCAACATCAACCGGGATGACGATAATCACGTTTTGATCAACGAAGCTGCGCTTGCACCGTTTGACCTGGGAAACGCTGAGCAAGCATTGGATGAAAAACTCGTGATAGGAAATGCAGACACCGTGACCGTGGTTGGCGTTTTCAGGAACATACACTGGAGTTCAATGCATACCGCTCACGTGCCGATGCTCCTGTGGCCAGAACGAGTCTCGCGAAAACATTTCTCTCTCCGATTGACGGGCGATCTTGAAAGGAGTATCGCGCAGGTTGAAGCGCTTTACAAGAAACATTTTCCCGGAAATCCGTTCAACCACTATTTTCTCGATGATTTCTTCGATCAACAATATCGTGAGGACCAAACCTTTGAAAAAATATTGAGCTTGTTTTCGATCATTGCAGTGGTCATCGCATGTCTAGGGCTGGCCGGCCTTGGCGCATACATCACTGCGCAGCGCACGAAGGAGATCGGCATTCGAAAAGTGCTTGGCGCATCTTTCACGAGTATCATTGCGTTGCTGGGCTCACAACTCCTGCGATTGCTCACGATGGCTTCCATTATTTCCCTTCCGCTGTGTTGGTATGCAACAGATCAATGGTTGAGCAATTTCGCGTTCCACATACATTTTTCAACGGACATGTTCCTGATCCCGTGCGTAATCCTTTTCATGCTCGTGTTATTTACGGTCAGCATACAGGTTTGTGAAGGAGCAAGCATCAATCCTGCGAAAGTGTTGAAAAACGAATGATGGCCATGTCGATCACGCAAATAAATCCTGGTCCAGACAGTATCTACTTATCGAACTCCGCGTTATGAGGGTAAAAATTGCAATTTTTGTACCTTGGCTCAAGCCATTTTAAGATCATCATGAAAGACCATCTCCATTCGTTTCAAATGCGATTGATTTCCTTCGTGATCATTTTTGCTGCGGCAATTCTGGTCTCTTGTGATGACATCGGCAATGATGGCGGCAATGCAAGCAAGGAAGACATCGAGCTTGCGCACGCCCTTTTGAAGGAGATCTTTCCGTTCAATCAAGGCATACCCGGATTGGTGTGCGGGCTTCAGTTTATGCTTATTGAACAAACAACAACTTACTTCAAGCAGGAATATGATTTCGATAACGCCCCTTCAAAATGCATCTATAAAGGAAAATTTCAATTGGAGCAGGGCTTCAATTTCGCATATCGGAAACAAATTTATCTTGATGTTGTCAATGAGTCTGCAGAAACTACGATCGGTGGCCAGATCATGATCGCTCCTTCCAATGACGCTGCTCCGCTGAAGCACATCACTGCCGAATTTACGACTGTGAAACAAGATGTGATGCGAACTCATATTATCGACAGCCTGTTGGTCTTCAATTCGGGCGGCTTCCTGTCGTACTTCGGTACGCAGCAGACTATTTTCCATTTTGCATCAGGCCCCAATCAAACCTATTTTTACAACTACCAGGCAGTAACGATTAAAAATAATTGCAACTACGGCTCCACCGGCAGGATCACGATCACATCTGATCTCCTGAGTACACCTGTCGAAATAAATTTCGGTGATGGCATATGCGAAAAAAAAGTTCTGATAAAAATCAACGGGCATGAGATCGTGGATTCTATGGAGTAGATCATCATTTCGAGCAACATGCTGCCGATGGCTTCCCGCATTATTCATATTGGTAAGTAACTCATGCCTCGAGCAGTTTGATGTCGGTAGTACATCGTTCAAAGAGTCGATCGTGGTAGACGGACTGATTACCGACCAACGTGGTCCGCATGTACTCACATTGAGTTATTCGTCCACACTTAAATCAGACCTGGATGCCGCGCTGGCGGTGACGGGCGCAATTGTCACATTGCATGATACCGAGGGAAATTCTTTTCCATACAGAGAAACAGAGCCGGGAGTTTATTTGACAGACTCTGCGGTAACCGGTTTTCTCGGGCTGTCCTATTACATCACAATAAAAGCCAACGGTAGAGAGTATTCTTCAAAGCCCAGCAAAATGCTACCTGCGGGAGCTATCACCGATTTGTATGCTCAATTTGAAGAGAACGTTATCAATTTCTCAGACCCGTCTCTGCCGCAGGATGCGATCCGGATATATTTCAGTTCCCGAGGCGCAAGTGCTGAGGAAATTTTTTTCAGGTGGCGATGGACGGGAACATACGAAGTTGAAACCTATCCGCATCTGAGAGTAAGGCCAGAGAGTCCCCGCCCGGTTCCTGACCCGATTCCGTGCAGCGGCATGATCTTTCCTCCTCTCAAAGTGGTCGGGCCGTGTGAATGCTGCAAATGTTACGTACCGGAATACGGTTCAAATGTTCTGATCTCTGAGAATACGCTATTTAACACCGATGAATTCAATAATGTTTTGCTGGCCACTTTGCCCTATGAGGCAAAACGATTTTATTACAAGTACCGGATCAAAGTGGAGCAGCTCAGCCTTGATGAAGAGAGTTACGATTACTGGCACCTGATCAAAGCACAACAACAGAGCAATAACAATTTGTTTCAGCCAAACACCATACGTGTCAAAGGAAACGTAGCGTGCACGAGTCATCCCGATGAGCCTGTACAGGGATTTTTCGCAGCAAGCGCTGTTGTCGAAATGACGCTGGGTCTTCCCCGCAGCCTGAATAAAAAACCGATCGAGTACGACACGCTCCCCACCGATTGCCGAACATCATATCCCGGATCAACCAATGTAAAGCCACCGAACTGGTGAAAGATGTCCAGGAGTCGGCCATTACCCAGTTCATACGGTTAGTCTCAATCCGCTCTTAAATTTTCTGTCGGGTTCTTGCGCGCCACCTTGAATGCGTTCAAAAAGATAATGCTCATTCCGACCGTTAACAACGAAGCACAACAGGCACCCAAAAGAAAAGGCGATATTTCGATTCGATACGCGTATTGCTCCAACAAACTCTTTGAGCTGAAGTAGCCAGCAATCGTTCCAACCGCTGTGGCCATGAGCAACAGCGTAAAAAATTGTTTGCCTGCAACTGCAAGAAGTTGAAACATGGTGGCGCCAATTATTTTTCGCACACTCAGTTCTTTTGCCCGGTTTGAAACATTCAGCACCACGATACCCAAAAGGCCAAGACAGGCAAGCACGATGGTCACTCCTGCGAGCAATGACATGAACTGCAGATCGTCACGATGAAGATGGCCCTCATATAATTGCCGATCGTACCAGCTGGCTTCAAAGTCGCGATTTGGATAAAGCTTTTTCCAAAGATGCTCGACACTTGACATCGCCTGCGTTTCTGCGCCTTTATCAAAAACAATATTTAACACGTGGAAGTCGGCTGCGCGTGCTCGCAGTACAAGGGATTGGATCGAGCTTTGAAAACCGGAATAATGAAAATCTTTAACAACGCCTGCGATCACAAATGGCTTGTGGTTAATGATCACGGTATTGCCCGGTGCATCCGCTGGGTTAAAATGTAATTGGCGGGCAGCCTCTTCATTGATGATCAGTGTCTGTTCCGACTGCGTTTTGTTCAGTGGAAATCCCGAGCCATGCAACAGTGAAAGTCCCATGGTCTCAATTATTGACGGTGACACCGAATAAACATTTGCTTCAACTGAATCTGGCGAGATTTTGCTCTTCATTACCACACCTTCTGCCCCACCAAAACCAAACAATGTTGATGATGCAGATACTTCATACACTCCGGACAAACCTGAAACGGCAGTCGAAAAGGTTTCATAAATATCAGGTGTGATGTTCACGTTCAACATATTGTCCTTGTTGAATCCATAATCGGACGTAGCCATGAACACCGATTGTTTGAAAAATACAACAACGGAAATAATCGCCATTAATGACACCGCAAATTGAACCACCACGAGCATTTTGCGAATACCAAAACGTGATGAGATCATTACATCGAATTTACCTTTCAGTACATTCACAGGCTTGATGGCGCTGAAGATCCGCGCGGGTATCCACCCGGCAACAATGCCCGCAATCATCACAAACAATGCAGACCATAGAATCAGCCGATAGTCTACTTTGACATTACCGACAAAACGATATACAGTTGGCAGCTCCAATGTAAATATGAAAATGACCTGTGCAATTATAAATGCCATGATCGCGAGGATCACCGACTCGCAAAGAAACTGAGTGTGAACCTGGCGTTTCAAATGCGCCTGCCATCTTTCTTACACCTACTTCTCTCGCACGGGTCATTGTTCCGGCAACGCTTAGGTTGACATAGTTGATGATCGCAAGGACAAGCATAACGGCTCCGATGAGCACGAGAATTAGCAAATTCGGAAGTACCGGTTCAGCTGTAGTGTTGTGGATCGGAGTTAATCCGGGCGAGATCCTGTCGAGGCGCTGATGTTTGAATGTAAAGCGCTTGGCCTCATGACTCAAAACGGTGTTGTTCACGTAGGTTGAAGAGCTTTCGAGCATTTCGTTAAGCACCTGCTCATCATTTCCTGGCTCCATGCTGACGTAAGTGTAAGCACCAAATTCGTTTTGCAGGTCTGACTGAATTTTTTCGTGAGATGCCATGTAGGCAGCGATGTCGGCAACGAATTCGAACTGCAGGTGTGAAGGTGCCGGTGGATCCGACATGACACCCGCAACAACCATCTCTCCGACCTGATCAATTTTGACCACTTTATTGACCGGATCAAGATTGCCGAACAATCTTTTCGAAGCTTGCCTGGTGAGAACAATTGTGCCATGACCGCCAGGAGCGCCATTTACCTGGAAACCAAAAAGCTTATAAAAATCATTGTCCGCATAGATGCCGCGCATGGTCTGTGTAACATCACCGCCCTTCACATCTGCCCATTCAATTACAACGCGAGCCCTATGCGCAATTTGCGGGTAGTTGTCGGCCAGATGATCAGCTAACGCGAAGGGTGTGCTGGCAAAAAGTGTCTTATCGCCATTCTTGTAAGATACCTGCGTGGTTATTCGAAAGGTACGATCGGGAAACGGGTGAAAGGTATCAAAGTCGAACGCTTCCTTTATTTTCATGATCGGCAACATGCAAATTGCCATGCCTAACGCGAGGCCAATGACATTGACTGCGGAAAAGAATTTTTGGCGCCAAATGTTTCGCAGCGCTACGAGTAGGTAGTTTCTCAGCATAGGTGATCAACACAGCACAACTTTGCTGCCAAGCACGACAACTTGTAAAAAATATCGATTTAAGCATTGTTCATCTCGCAGCTGTACGCGAGTGAACAGTCGCTTGTCGTTTATGTGCAGTGGCTACGGATCAGGCATTTGACCCTACTTCGCGAACGCGGTCACGATAGCTATCGCGGAAGCCTGTCTGTATCGGGCATTAGGCATTAGGCATTAGGAAATTAGGAAATTAGGAAATTAGGCATTAGGAAATTAGAATCAGTTGCGTTTAGCGATAATTCTGCCAAACAAAATTGAATTGAATTCCTTCGTCTGTTCCATCTGCGGCAAATGACCGGCCCTGGGAATGACAATTAGATCGATGTTTGGAATTCTGCTCATCAGGTTAGCACGCACATCACTCAGTTTAACGACCTGATCTTGCTCGCCCCAGATTGCATAAACAGGAATTCCTGATTGGGCGATCGCACGATGTTCACGCTCCAGGCTCGCTCGGTTTTTCCCGGTAGAGATCAGCGCGCGAACAAATCCTTTGTGTTTCATTACTTCCCTGTACTTCAGATCCCAACCCTTGAATGGAACGGAATCGTAAAAATCAGTCATCTGTCCCTGCGCCATGGTTGGATAGCGGTTCTTTTTGAAAGTATTGATCTCTTCTTCAGAGACACTTGCGGCAGTTTGTGCGCTGTTTGCCAGGGAGTCAAACCCTGCGGCATCAACATACACCAGATTGCGTATCCGCTTTGGATATTGAAATGCGAAAGCCGTAATCGTTCTTCCGCCATCGGAAAGGCCCAGCAAATTGACAGGCGTTTTGATATGAAGCGAATCCAGAAGTTCACTCAGCTGAAGGGAGAAGAGTGCAACATCATACGTCACGTCAGGGTTGTCGGAATTTCCCCGTCCATAAGTATCATAACGGAGCGCGCCATAGCCCCGCCTGATTGCAGCATAGTACGTAGAATCCCAGATGTATGACGGTACAGAAAATCCATGCACCATCACTACAAGAGTGTCGGCATCTTTGTTCTCGTATTCGTAATAGGTGTAGCCGTTGGTAAGCTTGATGAAACTTCCTGTAGTGACAGTTTTTCGGAAAGCATCATCTTTAGTGATCGTTTCATAATCGATGTAGTTGCCAGTCTGTTTGTTTGGATCGCAGCTGAGCATGAGTATTGAAGTAACGATTGAGGAGAGAATAAGGAGTTTTTTCACAGTGAGGTGTTTTGATCCGACTAAAATACATGATTTTTTTGTCAGACCAGGAAGTTGTGGTTGGGCATTTAAAATAGTAACGGATCCTGAGCGTTGTCGGGATCCGTTACTTCAAGTTCTCAGGGCACCTGATGCACGCCTTCGGCAAACTCTTCCAGCATCTTTTTGTTAAATGCGGGCAAGTCTTTCGGTGTCCGGCTTGTCACTAGTCCATTATCCGTAACAACCGCCTGATCTACCCAATCAACACCTGCATTCATCAAGTCTGTTTTGATACCGGGATATGACGTCATCCTTCTGCCTTCGAGCATTCCGGTTTCAATCATGGTCTGCGGCCCATGGCAAATTGCAGCGATCGGTTTTCCACTTTCGAGGAAATGCTTCACAAAATTCACGGCATCTTCATTTTGTCTCAGCTTATCCGGATTAAGCACGCCTCCAGGCAGCATAAGTCCATCATAATCTTCGGGGTTTGCTTCGCTTAATTGTTTATCTACTTTCACACGGATTCCCCACTCTGTGTGATTCCACGCTTTGATCTCTCCTTGCTTGGGTGAAACTACTTCAGTGGTGACACCGGCTTTTTCCAACGCCTCTCTCGGGCTGGTAAGTTCCTCTTGCTCAAATCCTTCTTCAGTAAGTATGGCAATTTTAAGGTCGTTTAACTTTGGCATAGCTGTTTTTCTTTATGGTTGCAGAAAGCGTTGGAGGGAAAAAGGCCGTGCCTGAGATAAAGTCAGTTGTTAAAGTGCTTGAGTTCTTACCTGCTAAAGGGCTCAACTAGTGCTTTCTGCCCTTCTTCCCTTGCATTTTTGTCTTGCGCATATCCTTCCACTTCGCAAACTGATCTTTGGTCAGGATCGACTGCATAGCAGACTCGTGCTCTTTCCGGAGGTTCTTCATCGCTTCCTTGGTTGCATTCTTGTCATCGCGCGACTGTTCGCGCACCACCTTGGCTTTTTCAACAAAGGTCTTGTTCGCTTCCTTCACTTTAAGAGCCTGATCGTCAGTCAAAGAAAGGACTTTTGCCATCTGCGCCTGACGTTGCTCATTGCGGAATTTTACTTTGTCCTTTCTTTTTTCTGCCCGATCGGCCTTCAGCTTTTCCAGCTTGGTTTTTTGATTAGGTGTAAGAACCGCATTGATCTCATTGGCGCGTTTGTTGCGCAGGTCCTTTAATGCAACGCGTTTGTCGCCCTTGTCGGCTGTCGAATCATTTCGCAACTGTGAGAACTGCTCAGCATATTTTTTGTTGATGCCTTTGATGGTGGCAAATTGCTGATCGTCTAACGACAGCTCAGTCCGTAATTTCTCCATCGGTGCCGCAGCGCCAGGGTGCTTATCTCGCTTTTGTGCGAAAATTGCTGAACTGATCACCAGTGCACCGATTAACATTATACTTCTTTTCATAATCTTTGAGTTTGTTATGAATCTTAGATTCAAAAACAGCTCCACAGTTTAATCTCCCCAATGCCTTTTAGATTTTTCGGCCGATTTCCCATACGAAATTCGCAGAATGATCGACAACTCCGGCTTCCAACAGAAAATCCATACGGCAACTGACTCACCTGTACGCTCGACTCAACTCCATATTAATGAAGGTCATCGACAATTAGTGAGTCTCTTATCAGCTGCTTGCTATATTCGAATATCCACCCTCTCTTCAAGATGTGCAAAGCCCGTTTTACGCCCATCTGCGTTCGCTTGTTCGAGCACTCGATTTTACATCGGTCATTTGCAATTTTAGTTGTGGAGGGTGTCGCCAGATGGCTGGCAAAAATCATTTTCAAAAACCTTCAAACCAAATTGTTATGTTGTTAAAACTAAAGACCTCATGCCGGATGGCATTTCTGTGCGTGCTTATTGCAACAACAAGCTATGGAACAAATGTTACCATCAGCGGTCCCACACAAGTTTGTCCTAACCAAAGTTATACATGGACAGCATCGGCCAGCAACTCGCTTGGGAGCTGGCCGGGCGAATTTCAATGGAGCCTTTGGCGCAACGGTGTATCACTCGGTCAGTTTTCGGGCGGCATTCACTGCGATAACACGAACAATTCATCGAACAGCTCAGCCACGTTCACGATGGATGATGTGTTAGGTCCGATACGGATCAAGGTTCAGTATCGGGGTAATTATATGGGTTGCATCAGCTCCGAAGAATTCTGGTATGATGTCAATATTCGTGTGTTTAACCCTGGACCGATCTCCGGGTTGCTTTTTTGCTCTGGAGGACAAACGCAAACTGTATCGATACCAGGTATCGACAATGTCGCAGCATCATGTTTTTACCATTATAAATATGACTGGATCGTGCCTGCAGGCTGGACCATCACTACTAACGTTGACTTTTACGAGGTAATCCCAGGTGGTATCCGCACGTTTGCAAGGTCTGTTCAAATCACGGCACCTGCTACCATGTTGCCCGGCTTTTCCGGTAACTATAATGTTACAGTGTCCACCGAGCCAGCCTGGCCGTGGCCGCAACAAACTACAGCAAAAATATGGGTGGGAAATCCATCGATATCTGCAAGTCCATCCTCAGGGCCGGGCGAACCCACAACAGTTTTGTTCACGGCTCCATTGGTAAATGGCGCAACATACGATTGGTATTCAGGTCCAACCACGCTCAGGCAGTCAGGCTCATCGAACACTTTCGACACTTATTTTCCGTGCAATCAAACGCGATCAACGTTGTGCAAAATGACAGCGGGATCATGTGTTGCTTTAACCAGCAATTCGATATCGGTAACCGGTGGCTGCGATCGAACAAGAACTGCAAGTACATTCGCACTCTCACCTAACCCGTCCAACAATCGCGTTACAATATCCGCCATACAGGAAGACGGATCCACAGAATCATTGACGGCCAATGAAATCGATGAAGTGCGCATTATCGATATGCAGCTTCATTCGAAGGTGAATAGATCATTCAACAAAACACAATCAGCGACTATTGACCTCCAGGAGCTGAATCTGAGCCCGGGAATTTATATTGTAGAGATATTGTCGAACGGGAGGAGCGAAAAACACCGGCTCGAAATTACGAAACAGTAGCAAGCCGTCTGATCTCATCACCCAACGGAGCCTGGCTTATAGCTGGGCTATTCCTTTTGCGGTTGATGCGTTCTCAGCATGATTCGATACGCTATGCGATTGCGTAGCTCAAGGCGATTTACTTATCTTCGTTCCAGATAAAATCTCATTAACATGCGCGACTTTTTTCTCATCATTCATCTTATTGGACTGACCATGGCATTGGGAACCGGATTTGCCAACCTTTTCCTCGGATTTGCAGCTGCGAAGCTTCCCCCTGCAGAACGCGGTGGCTTTATGTCAAAAACCATGATCTTAACCCGAATGGGACAGACCGGACTTGGCCTGTTACTTATTTCAGGTTTCTACCTGATCACTCCTTATTGGAAAATCCTTGGCGACATGCCAACGCTGATTGCCAAGCTAAGTGCTGTCGGATTACTGATCATCATGGTAACAGTGATCTCGCTCATGGCGAAGAAGGCAGTGAAGAGCGGTGATCCCGCGCTGTTTGCGAAACTTAGGCCGCTCGGTATTCTGAATTTTCTTCTTGGAATTACGATTGTCGTATTGGCAGTGTTGACGTTTCATTAGCCATTCAACAGCGCGATCAAACCGCTGCACATGATGCAAAGAGTCACCTGGCAACCGTGATGGCTTTTGTCAATAGTTAATTTTACTTCGCAACCGTCAGGATCACCCGTTGGTATCTCGTTAGTGCCGGAGTCGCCTGATCTGTAGCTTCGAGAACAAGGTGAATGGTTTGCCCAGCTGTTGCATCAGCGGGTACTATAACTTCAATTGACGGGGAATCTTTGTGATTGATCGGAACATCACCAGGATAAGTACCTGCGGCTTTAAATTGCCACCAGGTCGTGGAGATCGCGTTGTTATCGGGGTCAGCGACATTGCCTTTCAACAGAACCTTGTCGCCTGGCATTACTTTGCGCTCTAACGGGCCGTCTACACGCACAGTGGGTTCATGATTTGCATCTTCATATTTTTGCGTCACTGACCATTTCATACGGGCTGCGAAATCCAGCTGGGCTTGCGGCCAGAAATTTGGAAATGGAGGACCAGTTTCTTTTTGTTCGAAAGCGCTCATTCCAGGCCCGGGCGTTACCTGCTTTCCGCCCCACCCTCCGTACGCACCTTTTTCGTAAGCCCGAAGTCCATTGTTGAGCATGTTCATAAAGGTAAGGTTGTCGCCTTCGCCCAGGAACGTTCCCTTCGGCTGCACGGGCATCCAAACAATGTACCCCATCTTCTTTAACTCCTCGGTGGTGAATCCGGCCATACCGAAAAAATCAAAAATGTCGCCTTTCACCATTTGTTTTCCATCGCCCCAAACACGATAGTATGCACCGAGGGGTCCGCGACTCGTGATATTATCGGCAATCCAGCCCGGAGTTACATACAGCGCATTCTCTTTAGCCGGGTTGATCGGTGCGAAGTAACTGTAATTTGGCCCTGCTCCCATCTGCCTGTAGTCGATCTCTGGCCAGTTGGGTTTGATGTATTTCGCGTAAGTATCATCCTGATCTCCGGAAGGAAGAAGAACCACTTTACTCAGTACTTTCTTACGGATCTCATGCCACTGTTTTGTTTTTTCATACTGGTCCTGAATCGACTTGAGTGCGCGCGCAATCGTACTTTGCCCGCCCCAGGCTGTGATGAACAACGGCTCCATGTTGTCGTCAAGCATCAGCGACTTGATGAGATCTGATCCGGGAGTGTCTTTGGAGTAGTCACCATCGAACTCAATGTTACCAAAGCGGATCTTCGATTTTAGATACTCGGGTGTTGGATAATCTGCGTTATGAATTTTGAGATTCGTATAACTGCGCTCGTAATGTTCAACGATATCGTTAATAAAACGCTCGCCATTTGCCCAGCGATATGATTCACAAGGGCAAAGGTTCAACCCGAAGCGCGTATACTCCCGGCCTGGAACAGATAATTTGGTGCCTTTTCCATCGCCTGTCCAGTGGAATTGACTGCTCGCATAGATCAGTCCTTCGATGCGGACATCGGTGCTGTAGAGTATGAAGCGAATGAGAGAATTAGCGTCATCGAGTTCAGGGTCTGCGGTGATAATGATGCGAGGCTTGGTTTGCGCGTGTAGCCTAGTGGTTAAGGCAAATACAACAACAAGGAAAAGAGCAAGCGATGCAAACTTGGCTGTAGGTTTCATGGTAGTTAAGATACAGAATTTTTGTGTGTAGAAAATACACATTGGGATGTTAGTCGGACAGGTCTGAGCATTCCTAATGCCTAATGTCCAATTTTCATCTGATGTAAAATGAACGATAAGCCATGACCATTGTCAATGATCAATTACCAATTTACAAACTATCAAAATGGTCAAATTGTCAACCAAAGACTAATGAGTGTCACTCGCTTCTTAATGTTTTCACGGGGTTCGCTACAGCCGCAGGGAGCGTGATCGAGCTGATTGTCAGGATGGTGATCGTGCTGAGCAGTATAACGGGGGCGGCAAATATCGGCCATCCCACGGGGATGTGAAATGAAAAGTTCGTCAGCCACCAGTCGGCACCGAAATAGATCAAGGGCGAGGCAATGACAAAAGCCATCACTGTGATCCTTAAAAAGTCTTTCACGAACAGTGACAAGATCAACGTTGGTGTTGCGCCAAGGGTTTTACGAATGCCGATCTCTTTTACCCGCTGGCCTACCGAAAAAATAGCAAGGCCAATCAGTCCCAGGCAGGTGACAACGATCGCAAGTATTGTAAACACATTCACTACGTTACCAAATTGCATGTCGGCATGGTACTGTCTGTCAAAAAAGTCGTCAAGGAAAAAATACTCAAATGCTGATCCGGGAAATGATTTGGCATATGCTGCCCCTATCCCTTCTATTGTTCTCTTGAAATCTCCATTCGCCATGTTCACCGAGAAATATCTCCATGCGGTCCACGCTGGCTGCATGTACATGATGGGCTGCACTTTTTCCTTGAACGACACCTGGTGATGATCTGCAACAATGCCTATCACTTCCGCATTGCGAAGATCAGGCCCCCACCAGAACACCATTTTCCGCTTCAGGGCATCCTTCGGGGCTTGCTCGCGCATCTGCCGCACAAACTCTTCGTTCACCAGTACTTTGATGGTCTCTTTGTCGTCTTGTTTTCGAAACGTCATTCTTTCGGTGTCTGTAAATTTCCGGCCTTCCAGCATCTGAATACTATATGTATCGAAAAAATGTTCGTCAACGGCTGAGATGTAGGTGGCAAAAGATTCTTCCTCCTTCGCTCCCACTTTGCCGATCGGAAAATATTCGACAATTGTTTTTCCGGGAACATCCGTTGACGCGGTGACATTGTTCACACCTGACATCGCTGACACAAGGTTCGAGAAGTGAGCAACTTTGTCTCCGGCCAGCGAGTCATACACAGCCGGAGCGCGAACGACAAGCATCTGCTCTTTTGAGAATCCCGGATTTTGTGAACGCATAAATCCGAGTTGCAAATAGATTGTGACTGTTGCCGCCACCAGCAGCATGGCAAGCACATACTGGAACGACACCATCGTCTTTCGAATGATCAATCCCGTGCCTGATTTTGAAAACATGCCTTTCAATGCCTTTGCCGGTGTGAACGATGATAAAACCAATGCGGGATACAATCCACCGATCGCAGTGCCAACAACAATAACCGCCAACATCACAAGCAACGTGTCTGTTCCTACTGCGCCAAACCAGGAGTCGTCAATGATGTTACGTTCCACAAGCTTTTCAAAGGAAGGCCACGCGATCAATACGAAAATAGCGGTAACAACAAGGGCGAGAATGTTGATGATCGCAGCTTCAAACAGAAACTGGATCATGAGTTGTTTACGCTGTGCGCCAACAACTTTTCGTAACCCAACCTCTTTAGCTCTTTCGAGGCTTCGCGCAGTGGTTAGATTGATGTAGTTGATCCACGCAACCACAAGAATGAACACGCCCAGCACGGAAAGAAAATATACGGTCCAGCGATCGCCTGCGTTAGATTGCTCCCCTGGCAGCGGTTCTTTTAAATGGATGTCGCTAATGGGCTGAAAGAAAAAACGAGTGTGGTATTCAGTTCCTATTTCATGGCCGAGGTATTTGTTCATAAATGCCGGGATCTTAGCATCAAGGTTTTTGACGTTGGCATCGGGCCCGAGCAACACATAACTATAGCACACCCCCCAACCCCACCAGGAGTCAAGGTCGCGAAGTTTCTTTTTTATGGTAGGGAAGGAAATCAAGATATCGAACTGGAGATGCGAATTCGCTGGAATATTTTTTAACACGCCCGTGACACGCAGCAACATCTCGCTATTCAGTCTGAGTTCTTTGCCAAGGGCAGGTTCATCACCGAAATATTTACGCGCGATCTCTTCAGTGATCACCACGCTGTTCGGCTCACGCAAGGCATCAGAAGCGCCACTGACCAGCGGAAACGAAAAAATTGTAAGCAGTGCATCATCCGCGAAGTAAACTCCTTCCTCATGAAAAGACCTGATCGTGCCATCGGGTTTATGGTATGCGAGCTCGAGAGAATTTGCCACGAAAGAAGTCAGGTCTGAAGTGAACAGGGATGTTGGTGCGAGCCGCGCACAAGCAACTACCTCGGGGAAGTCTTCCTTCATCGCCACAGCAACTGCAGGTGCAACGGACGCTCCGGCTCCAATCTGTGTGTCATGCTGATACAACTTTGCTGAGACCCGGTAAATTCGATTGGCATTTTCATGAAAAAGATCGAAGCTTCGCTCGAACCGCACATAATGCCAGATAAAAAATGCTGCGGTGAGTCCAAGCGCAAGGCCTGAAATATTGATCAGGGAAAACGTTTTGTGCTTGAAAATGTGACGAAGCGCAGTGATGAAGTAGTTCCTGACCATAGCCATGCGGGTTAAGCAATGAAGTTCGATAAAATTCCGAAAGGAAGATGCAGGGAAACCGAAATTCCATAAACTTTAGGAAATTAGGTATTGGGTGTTAAGCATCAGGCATTGGAAATCCCAACGCAGAATGATCCACTCTAATGGTTTTTATTTCTTCGCTGTGTCGATGGGTTTGGCAAGTGTCGCCTCCACTTTCACACTGACGGCATCCTGTGTCATTTCCTTTCCAAGGATTGATGGGGTGTCGATATTGTAATCTTTCAACGCTACAGAAAATTCAGATTCGAGATGAAGCTGGCGATTTTTAAGCACGGTGATTTTTCCTTTTTCGGCCACTGACTTTTCTACGCCATGGATCTTCATTTTTCCCTTTGCGGTTACGGGGTATGATCCGGGCTTGTCATAATCTACTTTTCCCACGATCCTACCTTTGAAACTCGCATGCGAATACCGGGCGGTTTCGATGTATTTATCCTCGGCATCGCGTCCCATCTTCCTATTTTCAAATTCAAACTCAGGCATATCGACCGAGAAGGAAATTTCTTGAGTTGCTGGATTCAGTTCCACCTTTGCATGGTCGTTCTTCGCATCGACATCAGCAACGGGAGCTTTGGAATAAAAAGAGACATGACCATGATCGGTTTTGTACTCTCCCTGCGCGAATAGCCTTGCCTGCATCGAACAAAGGATCACGGCACCAATAAGCAGCGATATTTTTACACCGCTTCTTTTCAATAGTTGCTTCGGACTTTTCATAAAGTAAATGTTTTGTCCGGGGATGGCTAACAGGCTCGAAAAAATTCATTCCTGAAAGCCCAGGCATTTTGGTCGTAGCAGCACAGCGACTGCCTGGGAGATATAGGCATTAATTTCTGCTCTTGAAAACGCGAACCGGAAGGACTGTCGCGTGATGCTGGTGATCAAGTAGTTTGTAACTTTGGGAATCAGAAATCGAAATCAGAAATTATAAATTGGAAATTAACTTTAGGCAACGATGCTTCAAAACCGCGTTAACCCTTTTGGACGAATTATTGAAACACCAGCACGTGGCGCGTGGATGGGCAATCGTGGAATTATTCACAATGAGCGTAAGCAGATCGTAAGACCATTCAAGCATAAGGCATGGATCACGTGTGTTCTTGAGTTCAAAGGACGCGCGAGAATAGTTATGACGCCCAACCGCTGGACAGAACTTTTCTTCCTGGATGAAGCCACAGCATTTGCCGCAGGTCACCGCCCTTGCTTTGAATGCAGGCGCGAAGCAGCAAAACATTTCAAGATGTGCTGGATAGAAGGAAATCCGGATTACGGTTTTAATATAACAACCTCGATTCAGCAAATCGATGAAATACTACACCATGAACGCATTGATGGTCTGAATCAAAAAATTACTTATGCGCATGTGCCAGCCGATCTCCCCGAGGGTACTTTCGTTGCGGCAGGAGAATACGCGTACCTCTACAGCACCGGAAAATTTTACAGATGGAGCCCGTTTGGCTATGACGGAGATACTGTGGTCAAAGAACTCTTTCCTCTCGTAATCCTGACTCCCAAATCGATCGTCAATGCATTCGCAGCCGGATATATGCCGCAATTTACGGTGCCCTCATTCAATCCAATATAGTCCGAAGGCTATCGCGCAAGCATATGCACCACTTCCATTTTGGTTGGCTCTTGTTCGAAAAGCAACCGCCTGACCGTTGCCAGAAACTCACTTACATCAAACGGCTTAACCACGAAAGCAGCCGCACCAGCTTTCATAGCCCGCTTCAGTATAGAAGGGTTTCCCGAGACGATCATTACCGGAAGTTCACGCGTGTGATTTTTAAGCTTCAGGTATTTGGTCAGCGCGATGCCATCGATAGTTGGCATGTTATTATCTAAAATAAACAAATCAGGCTCCGGCATACTTGCGTTCATAAAACTGCTGCCGTTAGAAAGATCATTCACCTCGTAGCCTGCCGAAGTCAAGACGTGCTTAAACAAGAGGCGGGCATCTGTATCGTCCTCAATCAAAATTATGCGCTTATTCATATAGGTTAGTTGCCAGTGAAAAGTGCTTTAAAGATACGTTTGCAAACACGTCTCTGTCAAAAAATGACCACCGGCATCGATATACAATTTCATCCAGAAAATGACAGATGGCACACCTTTTTACACCGGAAAGTTTTTCAAAAGCAGCGGCATTATCGCATCATTTGCGTAAAAAAAAATCAAAGAAAATTTTCAAAATTTATTTTCCGGAATTCAAACTTGAATTGCCGCACGACCTGCAAATTAGACCAACTATTCTGCCTGATTTGCAGTTCACAGAAATGCAAAATTACCTGTTCGGATAAGCGCACCTTGCTTCCAGCCTCCAGCGCAAAACCCGGCTTTTGTTTGAGTTTCAAAATGTGCTTATTTTGTCCGCTCATATGGCGGAGCACAGCGCAAAACTGTTACTGATCGTTTTTGTTTTTTCAGTGTCGATCATCCCGTTGTTGGAGCTTGGTCACGAGATGTTGCATGAATTCAAAAATCCATTTCATCATCACGCGATTGGTCACCGCGCGTATTCCTATCACAATTCGGGCGACCACTTTGGCTTTGGAAAGATGAAATTCGCCTACCAAATGGAAGAAAGTCAATCGATGAGTAACCTGACCTGGTTTGCTTATACTTTTTGCTTAAAGGTCCGTTGCCTCGAGCTCACCGCAAATGTTTCAGACTTGACTCATAACACGGAAGTCATCGCACGACCATACGCTGTTTTGCTTGCGCCAGTTACACCGCCACCGCTAACCTTTGGCATTTGAATCTTTTCATCGCCTGATGAGCCTAGAATAAACTTCCCGGCTAAATTTTTCCATTTACCAAGCACGAACTTCAAGTTATGAAACGGTGGACACTACCACTATCTATTGCATTATTCCCATTCGCATCGTATTGCCAACAGGCCATTCAA
>CBHROW010000039.1:0-22504 GCA_966080355.1 uncultured Chryseosolibacter sp. | reverse complement strand
ACAACTACCACGTGAATCCCAACTCACCGCTCACCAAGCGTGAAACTGAGATCCTTCAATTGATCTCCGAAGGAAAAACTTATACGCAGATCTCCGAAGAATTGTTCATTTCAAAGGAAACAGCAAAAACACACATCAAGAACATTTATTCAAAACTTCAGGTGAACAGCAAATCTGAAGCTATCGCGAAAGCAAATCTAGAGAAACTAATTTGATCGGAATTGTACACGATCCCTAAACCCCTGGCACATGTCGGGGGTTTTTGTTTTTTTGATAGCCACGAAGACACAAGGACTCGAAGGAACGCAAAACGAATTTTTCTATGCAATTGCAGCATTAGCTCGGGATTACAACCAATTCGTTGAATGTAGCTTTCACGTTCACTCTGGTGTTCTTTTCATTTAATAAATTCTTTGTGTCCCTCGTGTCCTGGTGGCTAAAAGCAAATTGGAGTAGTCCTTCAAGGGTGATTTTTTTTCAGGGTATTGTAAAACTTTTCGAACCTCATGCTCATCACATAAGGAGAAAATTTCTTCATAAGTTTAGGTTAACCCCGATCGCAAACGGGTGCGTGAAGTTTTTTTCGACTCGCCCCTCAGCCGGAGGGGCTTTTTTTTTCAGATCATTCCAACCTTTTTCTTCCCGTAAATCGGATTAATCTTTCAGGCTCAATATACCATCACCTCGGTCATTTTTTTCCTTCACACATTTTTCACATTTGGTCAACATCCACCCGAAGTGGATGGATTCATTTATTCATTCAAAACCAATAAGTATGAGGAAAATTTTACTGCTAGGTTTTCTGAGTTTGATGACGATGGTTCACTACGCGTCAGCTCAGGATCGAACGGTTTCCGGCAAGGTCACGTCTTCGGAAGACGGGGCACCGCTGCCGGGTGTCAATGTGGTGTTAAAAGGAACTGCGAACGGTGCGGTTACAGACCAGGACGGCAATTTCACGTTGCGTGTTCCTGCCGGTAGCGGTACGCTTGTTTTTTCGTTCATCGGGCTGGTAACGCAGGAGATCGAGATCGGAGCGCGCACCACGATCGATGTGCTGATGGCGCAGGATGCGAAACAACTCGGTGAAGTTGTAGTGACATCTTTCGGCATTGAGCGCGAACGTAAAGCCCTGGGTTATTCACTACAAGAAGTGAAAAGCGATGAGCTCACTGTGGGCCGCAGTACAAGCGTCTTGAACTCACTTCAGGGAAAGATCGCTGGCGCACAAATATCGAACGCTGGCGGTGGACTTGGAAGCTCTACCCGTGTCGTTCTTCGCGGGCCAACATCATTGCTCGGCAACAACCAGGCATTGTTCGTGGTTGACGGAGTTCCGATCAACAATAGCTCGAACAACAACGTGCAGGCATCGGGAAATTTCTTCGATAACGTTGTTGATGGCGGTAACCGCGCCAACGATATTAACCCGGAAGACATCGAATCTGTGTCTGTGTTGAAGGGACCAGCAGCCGCTGCGTTGTATGGTTCACGTGCCGCAAGTGGCGTGATCCTCATCACCACCAAGAAGGGCAAAAATTCTGGTGGAAAATCGGAAGTGGTGTTCAACAGCTCTTACCTGCTTTCGAAAGTTCTTGTGACTCCGAAGTTGCAGAATCGTTTTGGCCAGGGCCAGTTGGGTGATAACCAAACGTATCTCAACGACCAGGAGTCGTGGGGCGATCCTTACGATGGTTCACTCAGACCCTATGGCGCGATTGTAAATAACATTCAACAGTATAAGCGCTACCAGGCTGTACCAACCAACATCGAAGATTTTTATGATATCGGTAAGAGCTTCCAGAATTCTCTTTCGCTCTCGGGGGGCAGCGAGAAGTCCACGTACTATCTGTCGTTCAATGACCTCGCTCAGAAAGGCGTGCTCAAAACAACTGACTATCACAGGAACAACTTCACGTTGAATGGAAGCACAAAGCTTGCGAACAACCTGAGCTCGAGCGCATCGATCAACTACGTGCGCATCAAGGCAAATTTACCGCAGACCGGCCAGCGCAATCACGCAATGTCGAATTTGCTCAACGTTCCGCGCGACTATAGTATCCGCGATTTTGAAGATCTGAACAATCCTTTCAATACGCCTGATGGATTCTTCACACCGTATGCGGTAAACCCTTACTATACGCTTGCTCACGACTACGCACATCAAAACATGAATCGCTTGTACGGAAATTTTCAATTGAATTTTAAACCGGTTGACTGGATGTCTGCTACAGCGCGTGTAGGAACAGATGTGAGCTCCGATGAGCGGAATACATTCGCAGACATCGTTCGCTACAACAATCCTACTGGTCCTAACTATCAGGGCGCATTCAATTACAACGGAGAATACACCGAGCAGCGCCTGAATAACCGCGAGCTTGACGCCAACTTCATCCTGTCGATGACAAAACGTTTTGCCGAACGCCTTGAAGCAACATGGCTTGTAGGTTACAACTTCAACCAACGGACTGGAAGCAACGTAGGGGCTACTGCCAATGACCTTACGATCCCGGGTTATGATAATCTCGGAAACGTCAATGGAAATTACACGGCCTTCGGTGCGTCAACCAAGCGCAGATTATTCGGTGCATATACATCACTCGATCTTGCCTACAACGGATACCTGTTCCTCGGTGCAACATTCCGCAACGACTGGTCGTCCACATTGCCGAAAGGGAACAACTCATTCTCTTATCCAAGCGTGAACATGAGCTTTGTGCTGACCGATGCATTCGACATCAGCAACAATTTCCTTTCGTCAGCTAAAGTCAGGGCAAGTTATGCACAGGTTGGTAACGATGCGAACCCGTATCTGACAAGCTCGATCTTCAACCAGGCAGCACCAACAGGCTCATTTGCCGGAATCACGTTTCCATTCAATAATGGAACTGTAACTGTGCCTGGATTCAGCGAAGGCGACATCATTGGAAATCCAAACCTTCAGCCAGAGATCACCAAGTCTCTCGAGTTCGGACTCGACACACGTTTGTTCCAGGGTCGACTCAATCTCGATGTTGCTTACTACGATAGCAGAAGCGAGTCGCAAATTCTGAATGCCGCAGTTGCGCCTTCTTCAGGTTACAACACGCAGGTGATCAACGTTGGATCGGTATCGAATAAAGGTATCGAAGTAACTCTCGGTGGACGCGTGCTGAATGTAGGCGATTTGCATTGGGATGTGAACGTGAACTTTGCAAAGAACAAGAACCGTGTTGAAGAGTTGAATTCGGGAAACACTGAACTCACATTGGTAAACCAGGGTTTGACACCGGGTCTGAAGATCCGTGTAGGTCAGCCTTATGGAGTATTCGAAGCAACGACAACACTGAAAACACCTGACGGCAAGATCGTAGTTGGCAATAACGGTTTGCCATTGGATGATCCGAACCCAGTTTATATCGGAACGCTTCAACCTAAATGGACTGGCGGCTTGACATCAACGCTTTCATTCCGCGGGTTGAGTCTCGCCATGACACTCGACACACGTCAGGGAGGCAATGTTGTGTCGTCAACCATGGCGCAATTGTACTTCAATGGCCAGCTCGAAGAAACTGCATTTAACGATCGCGAGGAATGGGTTGTACCGAACTCTGTTGTGCAGACTGGCACAGACGATGCAGGTCAACCGGTGTACGAACCGAATTCCACTCCGATCACCATGTATGGAACAGGAACATTTCGCAGCTATTGGGCGAACATCCAGGGCGGATCACGCAATGAAGAGGTCCTTCTCGATGCATCGTTCATCAAGCTTCGCGAACTCGCGCTGAATTACGCGTTGCCAAAAGCATGGTTGAACAAAACTCCGTTCGGCAACATTACGATTGGGTTTGTAGGACGTAACCTCTGGTTGCGCACAGCGAAAAACAACCACGTGATCGATCCCGAGGCAAATGCTTTCGGAGCAGGAAATGCGCCCGGCTTTGTCAACGTAACCGGTTATGAATTCTATGGAATTCCGACACAGGCAACCTATGGCGTCAACCTGAGAGCAACGTTTTAATCACTTTAAAGAAATTTGAATTATGAAATTGAATAAACTCGTTTTCGGACTGACGATGGTGGCGGGAATAGTGTTCACCTCATGTGAAGACGCACTGGATGTCAACACCGATCCGAACAACCCCGCAACTTCAACGCCTCAACTTACGTTGCCGGCCGCGCAGGTTGGTCTTGCCACTACGCTCGAATCGCAGTACAACATTCTCGGAAGCATACTCGCCAACTATTGGACGCAAGGCCCTACCGCTTCGCAATACAGTGGCATCGAGCAATACTCCATCACAACAACTTCTTATGTAGGAGCGTGGCAAGCCATGTACTCCGGCAGTGGTGGCGGTGGTTTCGATACTGGTGTGCTCTCTGACCTTCAATTTGTGAAGAAGTCGGCACTGGCGGCTGGTTTGAATAACTATGCAGCTGTAGCGCAACTTCTTCAGGTGTATTCGTACCAGATCCTCGTTGACCTTTATGACAAGGTTCCTTATTCGGAGGCACTCAGGGGTAAAGAGGGGATCCTTGCTCCGCACTTTGACGATGGTGAGGTGATCTACGATGACCTGATCGCCAAGATCGATGAAGCAGTGACATGGATCAGTGTTTCTGCACCTGCTCCGGGCAATGATGATCTCATCTTTGCTGGCGACATGGCAATGTGGAGAAAGTTTGCGAACACGTTGAAGTTGAAGATCTACATCCGTGAAGCCTTGGCACGTCCCTCGATAGCACAAGCTGGGATTGCCGCTCTCTATGCGAGCAATCCGGAATTCCTTGGTGCCGGTGAAACTGCACTAGTGAGCTTCAGTGCTGCAACGAACAATGAAAATCCGCTTTGGCAAGAGTTGGATCAAACTACGCCAACGAACGTAGTGGCCAGTCTCACGTCTACGACTGCAATGTCTGATTTCAACGACTCGCGTTTGACCGCTGTCTATGATCCTGCACCTGTCGACAATCAGTATCACGGCCTCTTGCAGGGAACAGGAACTACCGATGGCGGCCAATACAATAACTATGCAAGACCAGATGCTTCGATCATCTTGTCGAAAACGGCTCCTGTGATCCTGATGTCGGATTATGAAAGTTTGTTCCTTCAGGCGGAGGCAGCGCTTCGTGGCTGGAGCGGAAAGAATGCATCAGCGCTTTACAATGAAGCCGTGCAAACTTCATTCGCATTCTGGGGATTGGATGGCTCAAGCTATGTAGCACCAGGCGGAGCTTACGAATTCGATAATACACTCAACCAGCTCTACTACCAGAAGTGGCTTGCGTTCAACGGTAAGCAAGGACTGGAAGGATGGACGGAATGGAGAAGAACAGGTGTACCGGTGTTCCAGAAATCTGTGCAAGGTGCTCCGCTCGGCCATGTGTTTCCGCTGCGCCTGATCTGGCCCACAAATGAAACATCATCGAATCCGAATGCGCCTACGATAGAAACTGTCGATACGCCTGTGTGGTGGGATACAACTTTTTAATTTGAAATGGTATGAAAAAAATCAAAAACATATTTTTATCACTCGGCCTCCTCTCGCTGGCGATGGCGTGCGATCGCGATTTTGATTCGGAAGGCATCACCGTGGGTACCATCCGATTCCCTTCCATCGAGCTCAGTGGCGATATTCCTTATTTGCAACCCAAGGGATCTCCGTTTGTGGATCCTGGCGCTCGCGCATTACTCGGCACTGACGACATCACCGATAGAATGGAAATCGATTCGGATGTCGATACTTCTGTGCCGGGACTTTACTTGATCAACTACACGGTTACAACCACGAATGAACTCGAACAAGAATCGACTGCACTTCGCAGGCGTCCGGTGGTTGTTCGTGAGGATAACTTGTGCGGAGTAGATATTTCGGGTTCGTACAAGCGCAGCTCAGGTGGCGCGCTCGGAAATATTTTGATCACCATCACGCAAACAGATTGCGGGATCTTCACGATCGATAATTTCCTTTTCAGAACATCCGCGATCTCTTCGGTGCAAGCCTACCTGGTGAGCCCGACAAAACTGGTGATCTGGCAACCGAACAGTCCGTTTGGCAGCTATGTTATTGGAACCGGAACAATAACTCCCACAGGACTTCAGATCGCGTACGATTTTCCCGATATCGCCACTTTCGGTTTGGCAAGAACTTACGTAAAACAATAGCTTATGAAACGACTTGTTATATTTTTTCTCAGTGGTCTCGTGCTCTCTTCGTGCGTCACGGGAGGCTTTGATGAGAATCCTCAGCTCGATGCCCGCAATGAAGCGCTCGCGAAAGCTCCGAAGATTGAAAACATCACCATCAACGGAACAGTGCTCGAGCGCAATACGCAATCGATTCGTGTTTACAATGCGCATATCGGAGATGTGCTGAACATCAGCGCGGATCTTACCAGCGGCAAAGATGCGGAACTGGTGAATATTGAAGTTTGGCGTCAGTATTATGCCAGCGAAGACCCGGCACCGCTCGACCCAACTTCTGAAGACGGTTTCCTCGCATTGAATGGCAACACCAACATTTACGACCTCGCTTATACCGTGCCTGCTGTTGACGATGATGGAGCAGATTTTCATCCTGGAGATGTGATCCTTGTCCATATGCGCGTACGGAATACCCTCGATAATTTCGGTTATCGCTCTTTCCAAATCCAGATTGTTGAATAATCTCGTTTTGACTTTTGGAAAAAGAGCTGCCTTCAGCTCTTTTTCTTTTTAACACATGTCTATGATAAGAACATTTCTATTTTTTATCCTTTTGATTTCTTTCAAAGCGTCAGCGCAGGTCCGTGTGAGCCCGCACAGTCGACTTTTTTTTCAGCCGAAATCTTTCGGGTTCATTTCAGAGTTGCCGCCAGCACCGCCCGAGGTTGTCGGAAGTTCGTTTTATTCCGAAACCTATGCTACAACTGATTTTTTTCTTCGCGATAACACCCGAGTGGATCGCGTTCAGTCGCGGTGGAATATCTCCGATCAAAATTTTGAGATCATGCATGAGGGGAAAGTGAAAATGTTACCCGGCACGGCTGTCATGTCATTTCAATGGATCAGCGAACAGGGACAGACCGAAGTGTTTGTGAAAAATACCTATTACTCACCGGAGGGAATTCCAGTGAAGGGTTTTTTCAGGATATTGACTGAAGAGAAGAGTTTTAATCTGGTTGAGCGGCCATGGATTGAAAAATTGTCAGCCAATTATAACCGGGCGCTTGATGTAGGCACCAAAGATCATCAGCTCGTGCGTAAGTCGACACTATATATATTAAAAGATAATTTGGCGTTGGAAGTGAAAGGTTCGCGGAAGCGATTTGCGGAATCGTTTAAAAAATCGTTCAGGGTTGACGTCCGCACTATGCTCAAGGAATTTGATATCAGCCTGAAGAAAACTGAAGACCTGGTGAAGCTAGTCAGCAAGCTGGAGGAAACTTCTGTCGGCACAAATTAAGTTTTGTATCAAGCAGACGTTTCCGGTTGCCGAACACTGCGCCTTCTTCGCGTCCTTTGCGGTTCTGGATTTATGAATTCTGCAATTATTTTTTAGCTTTAACTTCTAACCTGAACCGACATGAAGTTAAAGCTCTTCTTTTTCATTTGCCTGATGCCCGCGTTCGCAACGTTTGCGCAAAAAAAATCACAGCCATCGACCGAAATAAAAAACCCGATCGAAGCGAAGATCACCGGACTCAAAAAATTTCCAGGCTTTGTCGAATTCTACTACGATGAAAAACAGGACAAGCTTTGGCTGATCATTGATAAATTCAACACCGAATTTCTTTATGCACATTCTCTTCCTGCAGGAGTGGGTTCCAATGATATTGGCCTCGATCGCGGACAACTTGGTGGTGAACGCGTGGTAAAGTTCGATCGCAGAGGACCGAAAGTGCTGCTTGTAGAGCCAAACTATCGTTATCGTGCAGTTACCGAAAGTGCCGATGAACGAAAGGCAGTGGAAGATTCCTTCGCGCAATCCGTGCTCTTCGGGTTTAAAGTCGAGGCAGAATACGAAGGCAAAGTTCTTGTTGACGCCACAGATTTTTTCACGCAGGATACACATAATGTGATTGAAACCTTGAAGGGAACACAGCAGGGTAACTATACGCTCGATAAAACACGGTCTGCATTTTATATAGAGCGAACTAAAAATTTTCCAAAGAATTCGGAGTTTGAAGTTACCCTTACTTTCACCGGTCAACCCAGTGGAGCATACATTCGCAGCGTAGTTCCTACGCCTTCAAGCGTTACCGTACGTCAGCATCATTCTTTTATTGAATTGCCCGATGGAGATTATAGGCCGCGCAAGTTTGATCCGCGCGCGGGCTACTTCAGCATGTCCTATTATGATTATGCCTCACCGATCAGCGAACCCATTGAAAAGCGTTTTATCACACGTCATCGCTTGAAGAAGAAAGATCCGAATGCTGCGTTGAGCGAACCCGTTGAGCCGATTATTTATTACCTCGATCGAGGTACACCAGAACCGATTCGCTCGGCACTACTTGATGGCGCCCGTTGGTGGAATCAGGCTTTTGAAGCCGCGGGTTACAAAAATGCTTTTCAGGTTGAATTGATGCCAGAAGGTGCCGACCCTATGGATGTTCGATACAATGTCATTCAATGGGTTCATCGCTCAACGCGTGGGTGGTCTTACGGATCATCGATCAGCGATCCTCGCACAGGTGAAATTCTCAAGGGGCACGTTACGCTGGGCTCGTTGCGCGTCCGGCAGGATTACATGATCGCGGAGGGACTGCTTGCTCCCTATGAAGATGGAAAACCGGTCTCACCTGAAATGGAAAAAATGGCGCTGGCACGTTTAAGGCAACTTGCAGCGCACGAAGTTGGCCACACACTTGGTCTTGCACACAGCTACGCATCGAGTTCAGAGACACTCGCCTCGGTAATGGACTATCCGCATCCGCTTGTGAAACTCGACAATGAAACGATCTCGTTGAGCAACGCTTACGATGATAAGATCGGGGCGTGGGACAAAGTTTCGATCAGCTATGGCTACAGTGATTTTGCTACCGGGGTGGATGAAAACAAGGAACTCAACTCGATCATCCAGAATTCAATTCGCGCAGGTCTGACATTTCTTTCAGATCAGGATGCGCGACCACCAGGCGGCTCACATCCATTTGCTCACTTGTGGGATAACGGATCAAACGCTGCTGATGAACTTGATCGCGTGATGGCGATACGCAAGGTAGCGCTGAAGAATTTCGGTGAGAAAAATATTCGCGCGGGAATGCCGATGGCTACGCTTGAAGAGGTGTTGGTCCCCATCTACTTTTTTCATCGTTACCAGTTAGAGGCGACAGCAAAAATGATCGGGGGTTTGAATTATCGATACGCGTTGAAAGGCGATGGACAGCCCGTCACGGAATTTGTTTCAGCCCAACAGCAGGAACATGCCCTGCAGTCGATCCTGAAAAGTATAAGTCCTGAAAATCTTGCGCTGCCCGAGTCGCTGTTAAAGATCATCCCACCGCATCCGATTGGGTATGGCAGGAGCCGCGAGGTAGTAAAACTGCGTACAGACCTGACGTTCGATGCGTTGAGTCCGGCAGAGAGCGCGGCAGATATGGCGTTGGGTCTCGTGTTGAATCCCGCTCGTGTGCAACGCCTCATTGAATATCATGCCAGAGACAACGCGCAGCCGTCTTTCGAAAGCATTGTTGATAAGATCATTAATTCGACCATCAAGGCAGAGCACAAGGCAGGCTTACAACAAGCTGTGCAACACATCACAAATGATGTGTTCCTCAGTAACCTATTCAGGCTGGCGGCAGGTAAGGAAATATCCGGACTTGTCAAATCCACGGTTTATTCCAAACTGCTGCAGATGAAAAATACGTTGACCGATGGCTTAAAAACATCGACAGATAATGAATGGAAGGCACATGCACGGTATCTGATCATGCGTATCGATAAGTTTGAAGATGACCCGCAAGAATATATTCAGGAGAACATTCTTACACCGCCCCCCGGTCAGCCCATTGGCCAAGCGGTGAATTCATGCGGGTTTTAACGATTGCGATGCACGTGCCAGAATTACAAATTGCATCTGTTATGTAGGTTTTCCTCAGGTTTTGTTCAATAATTGAAGCGGCTTATACGTTAGTTGCAGGGGTTTTAATCGATTGTCCCCCTTACATGCCTCTGCAAAGACTATTCTTTGTTGCCGCAATGCTTTTTTTCTCAACTGCCGGTTTTGCGCAGAAAAGTGAAGCCGATAGTCTTGAGAGTTTGGTTATGTCTGTTCCTTCGGATACAACCAAGGTCTGGCTTTTAAACGAGCTTGTTGACGCCCTGCGTGAAAAAGACAATAACAAGGCTTATGAATATGCAACGGAAGCTGCGGAAATGGCCGAGCTTCTCAACTATCAACGGGGACTTGCGCGCGCCTTGCAAAATGTTGGCTGGATCCTTTATCGAAGAGGCGACTTTTCAAAATCACTTGAGACGTGCACACGCGCCTTACGGCTGTCGGAATCTCTGCATGAGAATTCAGCGGTAGCCAAATGCCTGATCAATATGGCTGCAATCCACTACGAGCAAAAGCAATACGCTGAAGCGATAAGATATTTTAAAGACGCGCAACAGGTAGCGAAAAAAGCCGGAGATCGCGTAATCGTTTCCCGTTGCTTCAACAACATCGCGTACACATTCTTGGCCATTAAAGAAATCGACTCTGCAGCTTACTACTGTCGTATTGCTTATGCCATCGCCAGTGAAGCAAAGGAAACATATATGCAGGGATTTGCCTTGCGCACGATGGGCGATATAGAGTTGGAGCGGAAGCATACGAAAGAAGCAATGAGGAATTTTTTCGAGTGTTACGAGATCTCGATCAAGCTCAACAATATGTTTTTGAAAAGCTCGGTGCTTCATCGCCTCGCCAAAACGTATTATACATTGGGCAAGGATGACGAAGCGTTAAGCTACCTGGCCGAAGATGTCGATATCGCGAAGCAATACGGATTTCGCGATGAGCTTGAGCGAACCTACAAGCTCATGGCGGAGATCTACCACGACACCCGCGATCTTGAAAAGGCTTACCAGTATCAGAACTTGTTTCTTGCCCTTCATGACTCTCTTCACGATCAGCGCAACTCCGAGCAAATTGCCATGATGCAGATCCGATTTGACACCGAGCTCAAGCAGGCTCAGATCGAGTTGTTGACCAAGAGCGGAGAACTCAAGAACGAAGAGCTTACACGCAAGCAAGTGCTCATCTATTTCACCGTGGGCTGTGCCTTGCTGTTGCTCCTGCTTGCGTTTGTTCTGTATTATAACAATCGCCATAATCGAAATGCGCGAATCTCTTTGCAGCAGAAGAATCGTGAGATCCAGAACCAGACGCGTCAGCTTCGAAACCTCAATAGTACCAAAGACAAATTGTTCTCGATCATCAGCCATGACCTTCGAAGCCCCGTGGCAAGTTTGAAGGCCCTCATGGAATTGGTGAGCACCTCGGGCCTCACACAGGAGGAGTTCAACGACATCACCAAAGTGTTGAAGCGAAATCTCGATACCGTTTACGATGACCTCGATAACCTTTTGCTTTGGGCACAAACTCAACTCCGAGGCTTGCAGGCGGTGCCGGAGAAAATAGATCTCCGTTCGATCGCTGACGATAAGATCCTGCTTTTCCGCGAACTCGCAGAAAACAAAAAATTGACCTTGATGAATTCGATCCCCGAAGGGATGATGGTAGAGGCCGACCGAAACCATGTCGGTCTGGTGTTTCGCAACCTGATCGCCAACGCAGTCAAATTCAATCGTACTGGTGGACATGTGATGCTCGATGCAACATCTCAGGACGATTCGTGTTTGATCACTGTCTCTGATTCAGGTGTTGGTATCAATGAAGAAAACCTCGACAAGCTATTCAATCCTGAAACACACTTCACCACACCCGGAACCAATCAGGAAAAAGGAATGGGGATCGGTTTGCTTCTCACGAAGGAATTTGTCGAGAAGAACAACGGATCGATCGCTGTTCAAAGCGCACCCGGCAAAGGCACAACATTCACCATCACTTTAAAGCTTGTGCAAGCAGAAGTAGTTGCCATCTGATCTCCGTGATGTCAGCACTTCGGTTTCTCACAAATGCGACTGTGCGTACCGATCTTCGCCATCAGTTCTGGCGTTCACCCCCAACTACCTCTGGATTTATTTGCTATCTTCACTTTTTCAATCACCCTTCACATGACCTCCAAGCGCCTCATCCGTATCACGTTTCCGATCCTGGCCTTAATCGTTTTGTATTTTATCGGCCCTTCACCTGACAAGCCGAAATACGATCAAACCTGGCCGATCATTCCCGCGGATGCGGAAAGCCTCGAAAAATACATCAGCACGCGCGAGCAATTGCATCAACTTAAAAAAGATAACGAGGCGAGGATCGTGTGGAATGACAGCACACGGAAAAAAACGCCATATGCAATTGTCTACCTCCATGGATTTTCGGCAAGTCAGAAAGAAGGCGATCCTGTTCACCTCCGTCTTGCGAAGGAGTATGGATGCAACCTTTATCTTTCTCGTCTCTCTGATCATGGTGTCGATACGACCGAGTCTCTTCAACTTTTCACTGCAGATCGTATCTGGAACTCTGCCAAGGAGGCGCTTGCAATCGGAAATCAACTTGGAGAAAAAGTGATCATCGTGAGTACATCTACAGGAGGGACATTAGCGCTTAAGCTGGCAGCGGATTTTCCGGACAAAGTTCATGCGATGATCAATCTTTCTCCGAACATTGCCATCAACAATCCCGCGGCATTTCTGCTCAATGACCCGTGGGGTTTGCAGATCGCGCGCATGGTGATGGGAGGGAAATACAGGGTCAACGATACCGAAGCTGAAAAATCTCAATACTGGAATGGTAAATATCGACTCGAATCTGTCGTTCAGCTCGAAGAGCTGGTGGAATCGACCACGACAAAAGAAACTTTCCATAAAGTGACTCAACCAACACTTACGCTCTATTATTATAGAGATGATGAACACCAGGATCCGGAAGTGAAGGTCAGTGCCATGATCAAGATGAATGAGGAACTTGGTACACCCGACTCATTGAAAGAAGCAAAAGCAATTCCCAATGCTGAAGCGCACGTACTGGGAGGATCATTGGCATCCAAGGATGTCGAGACTGTATATCATGAAATGAGTCGCTTCGTTTCAGAAAAGCTTCACCTTCCTAAAGCGGGATCTTAAAAGTGCTATCTAACTGATTTCCGTTGTCGTTGTGTGTGCTGGGAAAGATCGGGCGAATTCTTAGTTTTAACACGTCAGGGTCGCGGAGTGGCTGATTGAAGAACACGCTGCAAATCGTCCGGAGTGTCGATAGCAATCGTATCACCGGTAGTAACTGCGGTCTTTATCTTATAGCCAGCCTCGATCCAGCGCAACTGCTCCAACGATTCGGCCTTCTCGAGTGACGAAGGTACTAGCTGAGTAATTTTTTCAAGAACGTCAGTGCGGTATCCATAAATGCCGATGTGCTGATAGAATGTATGGCGATCGAGCCATTCACGTTCAGCGGTTCCCCGTATAAATGGAATCGGATGCCGGCTGAAGTAGATTGCAAATCGATCTTGATCGGTAATGACCTTGGGGCTGTTGGGATTGAAAAGTGTTTCGTGAGAAGAGATCTTTTTGATCAGGGTCGCCAGTTCGGTTCGCGGATCATCAAAACATTTACACACCAGTGCGATTTGATTGGGATCGATGAATGGCTCATCACCTTGTATGTTGATCACCGCATCGCATCTTAAATCTAAAGTTTTTACTACCTCTGCACATCGGTCGGTACCGCTCGGATGATTGGGATTTGTCATACAAACTTCCCCACCGAATTTATGCGCTTCATTTTTTATTCGATCATCATCCGTGGCAATGACCACCCGTGAAAGCTCCGGGCATTTTTTTGCCTGCTCATAAACGCGGTGGATCATCGTTTTGCCATGGATGTCGGCCAGGGGTTTTCCCGGAAAGCGAGTTGATGCGTAACGGGCGGGGATGATGCCAACAATGGTCTTCATGCGCGGGGTAGCAGTTTGACAAAACTCTAATTTACGAGATATTCCTTATCTTGTTCAAACCGTTCGCGACATGAGCATCGATTTTCTCAGACAGTTTTGCAAAACGCTTCCGGGTACAACCGAAGACATCAAGTGGGGGCACGACCTGTGTTTTTGTGTGGGCGGAAAAATGTATTGCGTCACAGGCCTCGAGCTTCCGTTCTCTGCTTCATTCAAAGTGCTCGAAGATGAATACGATGAAATGTCAGCGATGGATGGAATCGAGCCCGCTCCTTACATGGCGCGCAACAAATGGGTTTTAGTCACAAAATCATCGGCACTGAAAAAAAAGGACTGGGAGAACTATGTCCGCCAGTCCTACGACCTCGTCAAAGAGAAGCTTACCAAAAAAGTAAGAAAAGATCTGGGGATTTAACGAAATGATCATGAAAGTCGGTATCCACGAAGCGGCTTCATGGGAATCCCTCTGCCGCGATCATTATTTGACTCCGCGAACTAGCACCGAGCCCGATCGAAGGGATGTGGTCACCTGCGTATGTATTTGAACGGTGCAGGCGAGCCAGGCCTTCAGCGATATTGCGTGCGACACCATGCTATGACAATCGGATCTTTGAGATTGTTGAATCCATCGGCATAGTTCTTTTCGCCTCTTCCATCACCGCGATGTGTATCGGGATCATCAGCCGGCACTTCGTTTCTGAAATGAATCGATAAATCAAAAACCATCTTTTATGGAAAGAACAGGAAGAAAAACCGCTTCAAAAAAATCGAATTCGTCAGCGAATCGTGAAGAGGAAAACAACTCGAAGCTCGAGAAACATTTTATGGACGAGCTCAGGGATATTTATTGGGCTGAAAAGCACCTCGTTAAAGCATTGGGCAAAATGGAAAAGGCCTCATCATCAGAGCAACTTGGCACCGCTTTCTCCGACCACCTTGCCGTGACGCAAGAACAGGTTGAGCGTCTTGAGCAAGTGTTTGAACTACTTGGGGAAAAACCTCGCGGAAAGAAATGCGAAGCGATGGAAGGGCTGGTCAAAGAAGGCGAGTCTGTGATCGAAGACACCGATGAAGGAACGTCAACACGTGATGCTGGACTGATCATTTCCGCACAAAAGATAGAGCACTACGAGATCGCGGCTTATGGCGGTTTGACCACGCTGGCGAAGACTTTGGGCAAGAACGATGTTGCCGAAATTCTTGGCGAAATACTCGAAGAAGAAAAGGAAGCGGATGAATTGCTTACCGATCTTGCAGAGAGTAACATCAACGCGTCTGCCGAACAAGAAGTCGAGGAATAATTTTTTCAATAAAATAGAACTGAGGTCAGGGCTTGATTTCGTCCCTGACCTTTTTTATTGATCAAATTATTGAGCTATGACCAGCAAACCTGCATCATCTGCAATTTCAAGAGCATTTGATAAGATATCATCGTCAGTGACGCGCGCAGCGGGAAGGCCCGGAGCGTTCATCACCGCCTTCTTACTTATCCTCGTCTGGGCAGTCACCGGGCCGATCTTTGACTATTCTGCAACGTGGCAGCTCTTTGTAAATACCGGCACCACGATCATCACATTCCTGATGGTGTTTATCATTCAGCAATCTCAAAATAAGGACACACTGGCTGTTCAATTGAAACTCAATGAGCTCATAGCCTGCAACGAAAAAGCGAGTAACCGGCTGATCGTGATCGAAGATCTGACAGAAGACGAACTGGTGGTGTTGAAAAAATTTTACATCAAGCTTTCGGATCTTGCTGAAAAGGAAAATGACTTGCATAGCTCACACTCTATTGATGAAGCCGATAAGTATCACAAATTAAAGAAACCCAAGCCACGGCAGCCTGCCAGCGCGGGCGAGGGAAACAAGACAGCGTGAGATTCTGAAGCGTGTATCAATCAAACGCATTGCCAGTGCACTCAATGGAATATCGGAAAGCAGGCAACGCAACCGGGTAGCACGTGATTGGAAGCTTTGTGATGTCGCAGTATACCTTCGGCTTGGTACGAGCTTTCCTTCGTTTTTGTCGGTACAAAAAAAAAGCCGCTACCAGGACGGTAACGACTTTTAAACCCCACTAGCTAAAATCTGACTATTCGAACAATTACTTTACAATAATTGTGATTAGATATCTTTTTGGAGTAACAACTCCGTGTAACCTATTGCATACTTGGATGTCGATTGCGCTTCCTTCGGCTTTTCTTTTCCGGTTGCTTTATTCAATTCAAATAACAGAACCGTAAGACAGACAATTACCAGAACCCGAAAGAACGTTTTCATATCACACCTCACCAAGCATCCTCATGATATCGGCTCGACTTTTACCCAATTTGGACTGCAGTCTTCCGATCAATTCACCTTCCCGTCCGCAGCGAAATGACAGATCATCGTCCGTCAACATGTTGTATCGCTGCTTGAGTATTCCCTTGACAAAATTCCAGCGACTGGTCACATCAAGCTTATACATGGCGGGAAATTTAAATCATGTGATCACAATAACTTTAAAAGTCGTGCCAGATTTTAATCGGCTTTTTTAAACCGCTTTTTGGCCTTTCCTGGGCCTATTAGGTGCCGATATCGGGGTTAAATTTCCCCAATCTGTGGAGGAACGGTCACTTTAAAGCTGTTTCGCAGTCACTCTTCCACGCGTTGCTTTCGCGCTGCGAACTTTCATCAGGCATAAGGTTTTCTGCATCAACGGTGGAAATCGATGTGTGTGTATGTTACGTTTTACTGTGACTCTTTTTGTCCTCGCGGCTATAGCCGGGATTTTTGGTTTCGGAGACCTTGAGCAGACCGCTGCCATGATCGTAAAGGTCGTTTTCTTTATAACCTGTGCGTTGTTCGTTCTCAGTCTTTTTGTTCTGCCGCAACGGAGACTTTGAAAATTTTTAACCTAAAGAAAGATAAGTTATGAAAGCAAACGAAGAATTGATCAGCGTATTGAATGATTTGATCCGGATCAATCATGACCGCACCGAAGGATATCATAAGGCTATCGAAGAACTGAAACCCTCCGACATCGATCTCAAAACGATGTTCACCAACATGGCGAACGCGAGCCTTCAAAATGGAAACGAGCTTGCAGCCGAGGTGCGCAATCTCGGAGGCCAACCCGCAACCGACACCACACAGTCAGGGAAACTCTACCGCGTTTGGATGGACATACGCTCGGGCATCAGCGCGCGGGATCGCAAATCAGTGCTGAGCTTGTGCGAGTTCGGTGAAGACTCAGCACTCAAAGCTTACAAACTTGCGCTCGAATCAGATGCTGAGATCCCAGCCGATCTGCGTCAGCTTATTCTCGATCAAAAAAGCGGACTGCAGAGCTCGCACGATGTGGTTAAGCGATACAGGGACATGCACGAATCGATCGATAAATAAAAAAATAAGATAAATACCAGGTGGCTGTTGGATGGCAGCCGCTCTTTACAAACATGCAAATGAATACGAAACAACCCGAAACTTCTGAAACGCTGAGCTGGATGAAAGAACTCACAGCCTGCGTAAATGAAATGAAAAAAGAAGGCTACCAGGAAGATTTTCAGGTCTCGAAAACAGGCCTGTCAACATTCAACGAGTCGAAAGAGTATACACCCGACCAGGTGAAGATTGTGAACTTCTATCGCTTTGAAGGAGAGTCCGATCCAGGCGACAACTCGGTGTTGTATGTGATCGAAACCGAAGACGGCACAAAAGGTACCCTTGTAGATGGTTACGGTGCCTACGCGTCCCCGGATGTTTCGAAGTTTATTGTACAAGTTGAAGAGATCCAAAAACAAATCAAAGCCGCCAAACAGGATGCGTAAATTCTGGCTGGTATTGCGCCAGGCTGTTACAGAATTTTTGAATGACCATGGTATGAAGCTGAGTGCCTCGCTCTCTTACTATACCATTTTTTCTTTAGGGCCGGTCCTGATCATTGTGATCTCGCTGGCGGGAATTTTTTTTGGCCGCGAAGCAGTAGAAGGAAAGATTTATTATCAGATCAACGGTCTGGTTGGAAATCAGGCGGCCCTTCAGATACAAGATATCATTCGCAACATCCAAGAATCGCAAGACAATACCAGCAGCGCCTTCATTGGTGCGATCGTATTGCTGATCGGTGCTACCGGTGTGTTCACAGAAATCCAGGATTCGATAAATTATATCTGGTCGATTCGCGCCAAGCCAAAAAAGAGCTATATCAAGCTATTGTTCAATCGCCTGCTCTCGTTTTCTCTTATCGTGAGTTTCGGTTTTATTGTGATGGTGTCGTTGGCATTGCACGCCCTGGTAGATCTGTTATATGAGAAATTGGTCCGAATCTTTCAGGACACCATCATCATTTTATTTCAAGGCGTGAATTATATTTTATTGTTCGCGCTCACCTCTGTGTTGTTCACCATCATTTTTAAAATACTTCCTGACGCAAAAGTGAGGTGGCGCGATGCCTATATGGGCGCGGCTTTCACAGCCTTACTCTTTATGATTGGCAAGTTTCTGATTGGTTATTATCTCGCACAATCTCAAGTAAGCGTTACGTTCGGAGCCGCAGCATCGGTCGTGTTGATTCTGCTATGGGTTTACTATACTTCTATTATTCTTTATTTCGGTGCCGAGTTCACGAAAGTTTACACATTGAATTTCGGAGCTGGAATTGTTCCCAACGACACCGCTGTTTTTATCATCAAGCAGGAAGTGAAAGAACTTCATTTGCAAAAAGAGGAGCTTGAGAAAAGTGATCCGACCAAAAACGATACAAAAAAAGAAAGTGCAGCCTGAACCGCACTTCCCATGATTTTCCACATGACTGACCGACTTCAATCGGTTCTCCTGAAAGCGCCCGTAATCAGCGAGATCACAAAGAACACAAGGAATATGTAGAAAATGATCTTTGCTACTTCTGCGGCTCCGGCAGCGATTCCGGTAAAACCAAAGACTGCGGCAATCAGCGCAATCACTAAAAACGTTATTGTCCAGCGTAACATAACTCTTGCATTTTAGTTAACAACCTTGTGATCACGAATCGTGTGCCACAAGGTTCTCTGTTTTTGAGCGCTTAGAGCAGTTGGTTTGGTAAATGGGTGCCATCGCTGGGAAAATAATTTCACACAGTGTTACCGTAAAGAAACGGAAAACCTGCTTCAAGCGTCAGGCACTTGGTTTTCACTACGGAAGATCGTATGAAACCCAAGGAAAAAAAACAAGTGGTGAAATCGATGATGCGGATTGTCGTTGACGGATGTTTCCTTCCCGGAACAATGATGGGCACCGAGTTGACGTGGTTGTATCTTACACAATGGAAGAAAGAATTCTCCGTGTTGTGTCTTGGATTGATCTCAATCGCATTCACCATGATTGATCTGCCTTCGTTCAACAACCAGCTGCCGTCATTCCCGCACACCGAGCGCGACATTTAAGAACTTCCCGACCATTACCTTTTTTCTCTCCGTTATTTTTTATGCGTGGCATCCTGGCCTTTGCTCCAGCAGTATAACTTTTTCGTCCACCCGATTCAAAAAGGAATCTGGGCTATCGTCAATTCACTCAACCGTTCCTTCGCGTCTTCGTGCGTTAGTGGCTTTATGGCTTTGCGATCAGCGATCAAAAAATCCTTTAAAACACACGAATTATGCGATTTTTCGTGTAGAAATTGTTCCCCAATTGGCATACATTTATAAGCGGAAAAGCGGGAAATGGTTCCACACCGACTGATAAAAACCCAGGAATTGCCGGCTGGCAGAATAATTTAGCTTACTGACGGTCAAGTAGTTAAATGCGCATCGGCCGAAAGCGAAAAATTTGGAGTCAAGGTTGCAAAGGTCAGCGTGGAAAACTTAACCGGCCCTTAATATGCTTTACCAAAACCTGACTCAAAAACAACAGCTGAAGATTCATCCCCAACATCTTCAGATGCTGCAGT
Source organism: uncultured Chryseosolibacter sp. (assembly GCA_966080355.1). Classification (GTDB taxonomy): domain Bacteria; phylum Bacteroidota; class Bacteroidia; order Cytophagales; family Cyclobacteriaceae; genus Chryseosolibacter. Next base: position 2,574 of record CBHROW010000039.1, on the reverse strand, counting down.
TGTTGCACCTTAACACGGTCGAGCTGGAACAGCGCATACAGAATGAATTGGAGGAGAATCCGTTGATCGAGGAGAAAGCTGATGAAGATGGCGCGCTCAACAACAACGCGACTCAGGAATCGGATTACAAAGATTACGATGAATACTGTTACGATGATATTCCCGATTACAAGCTCGAGAATGCGCAACACTTTCAGACGCAGGCTCCGATCGAGAAACCGATCGTTGAAGCGGAAGACTTCCGCACCGAATTGAAAAATCAGCTTGTGCTCCAAAGTTTAACGGAGCTAGAGGTGGAAGTTGGTGAATTCATCATCGACAGCCTGACCGATGAGGGCTTCCTTGAATTCTCCATCGAAAACCTGGCGGATGATTATTCAATGAAGTTCAGCAAGTGGGTGGAAAACGAAATGGTGCAAAAACTGATTGTCGTGATCCAGCAACTTGAACCCGCTGGCGTAGGGACTGCGAATATCAAAGAATGCCTTTGCCTGCAACTTCGAAGAATGCAGCAAAGCCCGGACGTGAAGCTCGCGCTGAAGATCCTCGAGAATTTCTATCACGAACTGATGCATCGGAATTTCGAAAAGATCATCAACGAATTGAAAATTGACGAAGACGACCTCAAGGATATTTTTCATTTACTGAGCACATTAAAATTGAAACCTGTGGCAGCGTCAAATAGCACGACTCAAACCGAAACCATTCTTCCTGATTTTATTCTCTCGCAGGATGAAGAAGGTACGCACGTGTCGCTGGCGCGCGAGCGCTCATCGAAATTATGCATTAGCTCATCGTGGAAGAAAATGGTGTATGATACCGAAAAGAGTCACACCGACAACCGCTCCAAGCAATATTTGAAAAGCAAGCTCAACGCGGCAGAGTGGTTCGTGAACGCCATCCGCCAGCGTGAGAACACCATGTTGAAAGTAATGGAAGCAATCGTTCGTTTGCAGTCGGAATATTTCGAAGAAGGCGACATCACGAAACTCAAGCCGATGATTCTCAAAAACGTGGCGGATATGGTGGGTGTAGACATTTCAACGGTATCCCGGATCACGTGTAACAAATATGTGCAGACACATTTCGGTAACGTGTTGCTCAAATCACTTTTCACAGAAGGTATCGCCAATCACAAAGGCGAAGTGGTGAGCAACAAAGTGATCCAAAAAACCATCCAGGAAGTTATTAGCGAAGAAGATAAATCCTGTCCTTATTCCGATCAGCAATTGGTGAAGGTGTTGGCCAAGCGTGGCTTTGAGATTGCCCGGAGAACAGTAACCAAGTATCGCGAACAACTGCATATTCCGGCAGCACAAATGCGCGCGTTCCTGGCCTAATCACGTTGAACCTAAAACACACGATAGAAACAGCAACACATGGAAAAAATACTGATCATTGATGATGATAAGGATTTATGTTTTGTTTTGAAACGATTCCTCTCTAAACACGGCTTTGAAGTACTTGAAGCGACAACCGGAAGAGTAGCACTGGAAATTCTCGAAACGGTTGAACCTAATCTCATTCTTTGTGATTTCAGGCTCGAAGACATGAGCGGAAGCTCGATCCTCAAGAAGATCAAAGAAAAACTTCCTCATGTTCCCGTCATTATTATCACCGGTTACAGCAATATTAAAACTGCAGTGGAAGTAATGAAGCTTGGCGCCATGGATTATGTGACCAAGCCACTTCTGCCGGACGAGATCCTTCTGACGATACGCAAAGCGCTTAACGCCACTTCTGAAGAAAAACCTTCGGAAAATTCAGAGGCCGATCTGATCGCCAAGGAGCAAGAAAAGATCAACGTACTCAATGCCAAGAAGTATGGAGACTCTTCCAGCCATATTTTTGGCGACAGTGCCGACTTCAAAAATATTCTGAACCAGATCGACCTCGTTGCACCAACAAACTACAGCGTGATCATTTACGGTGAAAGCGGAAGCGGAAAAGAGGTGATCGCCCAGGAGATACACAGGCGAAGCCGGAGAAGCAATAAACCCTTCATCGCCATCGACTGCGGAACCTTGTCGCGCGAACTTGCCGGCAGTGAGTTGTTCGGTCACGAAAAAGGATCGTTCACAGGAGCGATCGGACAAAAAGCCGGAAGCTTCGAACTCGCCAATGGAGGAACGATCTTCCTCGATGAGATCGCAAATCTTCCTTATGACGTGCAGGTGCAATTGCTCCGCGTGACGCAAGAGCGGAAAATGCGAAGGGTAGGAGGTACAAAAGATATCGACCTCGATGTGCGCATCATCGTAGCAAGTAATAAAAAATTATGGGACGCAGCCCGTGGCGGACAGTTTCGCGAAGACCTGTATCACCGCTTTAATGAATTTGCGATCACCGTGCCACCGCTTCGCGAGCGCGTAAACGACATCATGGTATTTGCGAACCACTTTTTGCAGCAAACCAATCGGGAGTTGGGCAAGAATGTAAAACGTTTTTCACCGGAAGTCGAGGATGTCTTCCGCAAATATGTTTGGCATGGTAACCTTCGCGAATTGAAGAACGTAGTGAAGCGCGCTACACTGCTGGCTGACAGCAGCGTCATCGATATCAAGAGCATTCCGT
>CBHROW010000038.1:0-22578 GCA_966080355.1 uncultured Chryseosolibacter sp. | reverse complement strand
CGTAAAAGCAATGCTTGTTCTTTAATTGGTTTAATGTTTAACCCGATTTTTGGCTTAAAGTTTCTCGCCTGACGAGAACGCCAACGATCAAAAAATGAAGTAAAATGCCTAGATCAGTCAACAATGTAGCCTCGAGGGCTAAGCGCAAACGCATCATGAAATTGTCCAAAGGATTCTTTGGACGTAAAAAAAATGTCTGGACAGTAGCAAAAAACGCCATTGAAAAAGGTTTGGTGTATGCTTACCGCGACAGAAAACAAAAGAAAAGAGAGTTCAGAGCAGTTTGGATCCAGCGTATCAACGCAGGTGCAAGACAGGAAGGAATGTCATACTCTGAATTGATGGGAAAACTTAAAAAGGCGGGCATCGACCTGAACCGTAAAGTTCTTGCTGACCTTGCCATGAACCACCCCGAAGCATTTAAAGCTGTGGTTTCAAAAGTGAAATAAATTGACCTACCCATTGGTGGGTATAAAGGGGCTCAAAAGGCCCCTTTTTTAGTTTTTATGAAATATTTGTCTATCTTAAGGAGCATTTTTTAAACTCAGGTTAGAGCTGAATTTTTTTTCATCCCCAACAACAGGATGGATAGTTATTAACCCCCAAATAGTTATCTTTCAAGTTCGAAAAAGGCGGCTATGTTAAAACAACCGGTAACCTCCGGGGAATATGGGAAAGCTATACCCGAAGTTCTGACTGATATAGAACTTGAGGGAGGCAATCCATTTCCAGGACTCCGGCCTTTTACCCTTGACGAATGCCACCTTTTCTTCGGCCGCGAAGGCCAGGCAGACGAAATCCTTGTCAAACTCGCTCAGAATCGATTTGTTGCAGTGCTCGGTTACTCCGGTAGCGGAAAATCTTCACTGATGTATTGCGGGCTGGTTCCGGTTCTGTTTGGTGGATTCATGACCCAAACAGGTCCTCATTGGAATGCAATTATCACCCGTCCTGGTTCATCGCCTATTGAGAACTTGACTGATACCATCCTTGAACAGTCTCTCTCATCCGGGCGGATACAACCCGAAGACCGGGAAATTCATCGCGCCATTATTGGCTCAGTGCTCCGAAGCGGACCCGATGGTTTGGTAGAAGTTGCCCGATTCCTTCAATCTCAAAAGCAGGAGAACATATTTATCCTGGTCGACCAGTTCGAAGAGCTTTTTCGCTACCGCGATCAATCTACCGAAGAGGTTCATAACGATTCCCAGCATTACATCAACTTACTTCTGACTGCAGTAAGCCAAACAAAAGTGCCCGTGTACGTAGCGCTGACGATGCGATCGGACTTCATCGGGAATTGCTCCGTCTTTCCTTCACTCACCGATCACATCAACCAAAGCAACTACCTCGTTCCGCAGATGACCCGCGAGCAAAAGAAAATGGTTGTTGAAGGACCTGTGGCGGTTGGCGGAGGCAAAATATCGCAGCGACTGGTAAAGAAGCTTCTTTCTGACATTGGAAATGATCAGGACCAGTTGCCCATCCTTCAGCACGTGCTCATGCGAACCTGGGATTATTGGGTTGAAAACAGAGAGCCGGGAGAACCTCTTGACATCCGTCACTACAACGCAGTCGGCCGGATCCATGAGGCATTGTCGCAGCACGCCAATGAAGCTTACGATGAATTGAATCCAAAGCAAAAAGAAATTGCCGAGGTTCTATTCAAGAACATCACGGAAAAGAGCCAGGATAACCGCGGAATGCGAAAGGCTGTTCGTGTCGGCCTCGTAACCGAGCTGGCTGATGCCGAAGATGACGATGTGCTCTATGTGATCGAGCAATTCAGAAAAGCAGGGCGATCTTTTCTCATGCCTGGAGCTAACGTTCCCATCAATAGCAATTCGCTTATTGAACTTTCTCACGAAAGTATGATGCGCATCTGGAAGCGTCTCAACATTTGGGTTGATGAAGAATTTGAATCGGCCCAGATGTATAAGCGTTTGTCGGATGCTGCAGCCATGTATCAGATCGGTAAGACGGGTTTGTGGCGTCCACCGGATCTGCAGCTTGCACTGAACTGGCAGAAGAAACAACGTCCCACACGTGAGTGGGCGCAGCGCTATGATGAAACTTTCGAACGTGCCATCGTATTTCTTGACACCAGCCGGATAACCTACGAGGCCGAACTCAAGAATCAGGAGATGATGCAGAGACGCGTGCTGCGAAGAACGCGTGCAACTGCCGTTATTCTTGGAGCTGCGTTCGTAGTAGCCATTGTGTTTTTCGTTTTCTCATACATTCAAAAAATCGCTGCCGATAGTCAACGCTTACTCGCGGAAGAACAAAGACGACTTGCTGAGGAAGAGACCATTCGTGCCAACAACAACCAACGGGAAGCGCTGAACCAGCAGAAAATCGCGGAAGACCGATCGAAAGCATTGGCTGAATCGAACAACGCCCTCGAGGTTGCATTAGGTGAGGCCGAACGCGAAAGAAGGAGAGCGGAAAATGCGCTCGTTCAGGCTCAGATCGAAGAACAGAAAGCAATCGAAGCGGGTAAGAAGGAATCCGTTGCCAAAGACGAAGCGATCCGTCAGACTGGAATTGCACAAGTTCAGTACAACCGTGCGAATCAATTGTACATGAGGGCCATCGCGCAAAACCTCGCGACTAAATCCGTTCAGGAAGATGATGACGATAATCTTGCGGCATTGCTCGCCATGCAAGGATATCATTTCCATACACGCAACGAAGGTCGTCAATATGATCCATACATCTATGCCGGTCTATACACCGCACTGACAAAAGTCAACAAGAATCTGGCCTACAACGCCATCAAAGCGCAAGGTTCGCCACACGTGCACGTCAAGTCTCTCGCACTTTCCAATAAAGGAAATGCTTTCTATACATCCGGAGCTGACGGCAGAATTTTGAAAGGCAACTATCAATCGCTCACAGCCTCGCCTACGGGATTCGAAAATCCATATCCAAGCAAGGTGATTGCGTTAAGTCCTGATGAAAACTATATCGTCAATGGAAGCGATTCAACCTTCATCCAGGTTTATGCTGTGAATGAAAGTAGCACAAAGCCCTCAGTTGTCGTCAGGGGATTCAAAGGCTCAGCCAACCATATTGAATTTTTACCGGATAACTCGGGCTTCATCGTGTCTACATCCGATCGGTCGATCACGCTTGTCAATCATAAGAGTGGTAATGCGAAAAAGCTGGCTGCATTACCTTACGAGATCAAAAATTTCAACATCAGCAAAGACGGATCGAAACTCGCAGGGGTGACATGGAGTGGACAGCTTGTGCTGATGGACCTCAGCGATAACACTACGTCTGTGCTCGTGGATGACAATACCAACCGCATGCTTTCAGTCAAGTTCAACCCGGACGGAAATTCTATCGCGTTTGGTGTTGACGATAAAGTGAATAAACGCGGAGTGATCAAAATGTATGACCTGAAAACTCAGGAGGTCAAACAATTCACCGGACACCGGGCAGGTGTAAACGATATTGAATTCAGTCCCGATGGCAAGCTGATGGCGACTGCGGGAGCTGACAAGCGGTTGCTGCTCTGGGTACTGGAGAGCCCGGAGGCATTGCCTATCGTGATGGATAATAACAACGGTTTCATTTGGGATATCGCCTTCACGCCAGGATCGGAATACCTGATCGCGGCTTGCAGTGAATCGGAGATACGCGTGTGGCCAACAGATCCGAGGATCATGGCTGAGCAGATCTGTCCGAAGCTCAAGCGGAACATGACGACAGAGGAGTGGAAGAAGTATGTGGGGGACGAAAATATCAAGTATGAACCAACGTGTGTAAACCTGTTGATCAAAGATTATTGATCGCGAGAGTATGGCTTTACGAAAACTATGCGGCATCTTCCTTCTCTTGCTTTGGGCAGGGCAAACCTATGCACAAAAAGACGATTGCGAACTGACCATCACGCGTGCAGTGGAGGAATTCAATGCCGGCCATTTTTATGTAATTCCATCAGTTCTCGAGCCGTGCTTGAATCAATTCTCCACAGAACAGAAACAACGCGCATATTTACTGCTCACGCAAACCTATCTCTTGCTTGATGATCCGATCGGAGCCAAACAAAGTTTCCTTTCTGTATTGAAAGCCAATCCTGAATTTGTAACCGACACCGCAGTTCACTCCATCGATGTGATCTACCTCAGCAAAAAATTCACGGCCACATCGGTCTTCTCTTGGTTTGGCAGGGCGGGGACAAATGTAACGTTGCCTCGCGTGATCCATAACATCAGTACGTTTGGTGAACCTGCCGCTACACACGACTATCAAATCCGTCTTGGTTACCAGGCTTTTCTCGGGGGAGATCTTGCCATCACCGAAAAGATTAACGCCAGGGCGGAAATCGGATTTATGCAGGGTACATATAAGCGGTCAACCAAAAACTATTTTCAGTTCGATACCAAAGAGTTTATTGATCGTCAAAGTTGGCTTTCGCTTCCGCTGTCGGTAGTTTATTCAGATGTTCAGGGAAAATACAGGCCGTATGGTTATGTGGGTTACGCTTTTCATTATCTGTTTGCGGATCAGGGAGACATTACAATTACAAACAATCGCCCCGCTAATGCAGGCTCTGAAGATCTTACCCCAGACATCATAGAACGTGAGAAGAACCCGCAGGAAAGTCCGCAGATCAACCTTCTTTATAAACGCAACAGACTTAATCAGTCGCTTTTTGTCGGAGGCGGTCTCAAGATCAAGGTCGGCCGGGATTACTTGTTCTTTGATGTTCGGTACAACCTCGGGTTGCGCAATGTGGTCTCGGAAAAAAACAACTACGCTGACTATTCAAGCGAGAGCAACGAGTATATGTACTCGAATGAGTTTGTAAAATCGATGGATACTTCAACGCGGTACCTTCATGTCGATGATTTTTTCAGGATCGACAACGCTTCGTTTTCTATCGGCTTTCTCAGACCACTGTATAAGCCTCGGGAGTTAAAACGGGCGCGAACCAAATCGGTAATGAAACAATTTAAACCCTGACCGATGAAATTCTCCACCTGCTATTTCTCCATCGTTCTGATCACCGTGATTCTGTTTGCTTGCGATACGCCTAACAATGTTGACGATCCTGCTGAAAGCTATTTCATAAAATATTTTGGAGGCGATGGAAATCAGGAAGGTGTGGACATGCTCACGCTGAGTGATGGTTCATTGATGCTGTTGGGCACTTCGGAATTCGGAGGCAAGAAAAGTATATACCTTGTTAAGACCGACAGCAAAGGAAATATAATTTGGGAGAAAACATATTCAGGAACTTCAGATGTGGCAATAGATATCGAACCCGCGCAAGACAATTTTGTGATTCTGGCCAGGTACGAGAAATCCGATTCAGATCACGATGTTCGTCTCATGCTCGTGTCTCCCGATGGAAATGAGATCAATAACGTGACGTACGGAATGTCACAAAACAAGAAAGAGGATCCGCGGAGCGTAACGCCTTTGTCCGATGGAGGATTCATCGTTACCGGGAGCACCCAGCAGGATAACTCCCCAGCACCGCCCGTCAACCCGGACGACTATTCGAACATCTTTCATTTTCGATGCGATTCGAAACTTGTTTTTGACAATGTCACGTGGTCTGAACTTTATGGCGCAGTCGACAAAAATGAAGTTGGTATCAAGTCGTACGAAATTTCGCCAACCGAGATATTGATCTTTGCTTACTCAGACAACGCTTACACAGTTGGACAATTGGGTAAGTATTCACCGATCTACTACAAAGTGGGAGCCGGGGCGCTGCCTAACAGCAATCCAACAGTGCTTGGCGATTTTGCACAGAACATTCAAAGCAATTCCGTTATCAAAGTAGATGGAACTTTGGGTGGTGGATTTCTTGTGCTAGCAACACGAAGTAATAGCCTTGGAACAATTACGCTTCAGGCATCAAAGCTGAAAGAGCAAATCGTATTTGATGCGAATCGCGATGAGCAATTCGATGAAGAGATCAGTTTTGTCAGTAATCCAGTGAACGCGATTTCGGCAACAACATCATTGACAGCACCCGAAGGCTTTTTACTGTTGGGCGAGGAGGTGAGAACATTGGGCACAAAGAATATCTCGCTTACAAAAATAGACCAGAGTGCCATTGTGCGCTGGACGGTAAGCTTGGGCTCTGAAGAAGGAAATGATCGCGCGGCTGCAGTGTCTGAGTTGCTTGATGGAAAAATACTTGTATTGGGTACGGTTGAGCTCGGAGACAATCAGTCAAAAATGGCGTTGTTCAAACTGAATTCCACCGGTCGCCTGCACGATTGATGGCAAATCCATTATCTTGTATGGTTACCTAATTTGTTATTGAAAAATATACCCGATAGTTGGCTGTGTTACCTATGTCCTGGCTCCTGAAATCTTACAGATTAGGTCTGATTATTACCCTATTAGTTGGGCATTTCGTTATTTCGAGCCATACAGCCGTTGCCCAGTCATCAACTTTCACATCAAACACACCTGGAGGCGATTGGAGCAATACAGTTTCCTGGACTGAAGGTGGCGCTTTGGGCGATGTCGATCACATTCCTGATGGTGACGACATTGTTATCATTCGCGGTGGCGATCAAATTAACGTAACCGGAGCCGAAGCTGCCGGCACACTCACTTTCGATGCAAGTTCAACTTCCGCTGCAATGTTAGATATCAGCGGATCGCTCACGGTGAGTGGAGCAACCACGGTTCAATCATCGACTGCAGGTGTAAACAACATCGCAACGATTCAGGGAACAGGTGCATTCAATGGAGCGACCCTCCAGGTGGGTGAGGACGGGGTTTTTACCGTAGGAACAACAACTACCACTTTGAATCTGGATGTGGCTTCGTTCAGTGTTAGTAGCACGATGAGGGTTTCCAGTTTCATCAGCGGAGTCACTCAAATCTTAAACTCAACGATCAACCTTACAAGTGGTGATATCGATGTGAACGGCTTGCTCACAGTAGCCACGGAAAACCCGGTTAATACGTCCTTGCTGACGAACGCATCAGGCGCGCAATCATCTACGCTTAACCTTGGCACCGGTGTGACAGCAATAACCACAGCCGGCACCGGAACGAACACGATTACTTTTGATGGTGCCGCTTCTACTGTGAATTATGATCGCGCAGGAAACCAAACTGTTCGAGCCACGAGTTACCATAACCTTGGCTTATTGACCAGTGGAACAAAGGATCTGGGAAGTGCTGGTATTGATGTAAGCGGTAATCTTATTGTCGATGGAGCCAATAGCTCGTTGTCGACAAATTTGACCATCGATGGCAACCTGATCATCAATACCGGTTCATTTACAGTCGGAGCTGCCGACTTGACGGTTCTTGGAACCACGACTGTCGGAACCGGAACCTCGGGAACCATCGCATTCAATAACACCACCGGTACTAAAATTTTTACCGGGTTGGTTACGATCGCTAACGGAGCAACATGGAACAACAGCGCAAACGAAGCAGTCACTTTTCAGGGTGGTGTCAGCAAAGTGGGAACGTTTACAGCAGGCTCGGGCACTCAGACTTTCAATACCAATCCTCAGACGCTAACCGGAAACATTATACTCGCCAACATTGATATCAGCGGGATTAATCTTAGCAATAATGGAAACCTCACGCTAACCACGATTTCATCGAGTGGAGGAACCATCACGCAGATGAATGGGAGTACGTTGATTTTTTTAGGCTCTCCGCCCTCGACCCTTACTCTTGATGCAAGCGTTAACACCAACACTGTTAATTATAATGGTGCCAACCAGGACGTCATTTCTTCGATCAACGGTGGCTATTACAATCTCGTGATCAATCAATCATCAGGTGAGGCGCTTTTGATAGCAGATGTCACTGTTGCTAATCTGTTGACCTTGACATCCGGAAATCTTGATCTTGGCGGATACAATCTCATCTTTACCTCTACGGCTGACTTCGCCCCGGCATCGTACTCAGCGACAAAAATGGTAATTGCATCTGGTGGAAGCCAGGTGCGCAAGGTGTTTTCTGGATCAGCCTTCACCTATCATGTGGGTGATAATACAGGAGCCCGAGAGTATTCTCCGGTTACGTTGACTCCTCTGACCGGTGGATTTACGGGTACGGTCGGAATCACCGTTGTAGATGCCAAGCATCCCAATAACGCGAGCGCTACCGATTATATCACACGTTATTGGGATGTTACAACAACAGCCAATGGCTCGTTCGATTTTGCCGGCACATTCCTCACTGCTGATATGTCGCCATCGACAGTTTCGAATACCGTTATCGTAGCGAAACTTAGTGGATCATTCAATCAGCTTTCGAATGGCTGGGTTACGTCTGGTAGTGCAGTAGCAGGGCCGGGTGTTACTTTTTCGAATGCAGCGCTCACAACAACGGCAACATCATCGTTTTCGGGAATTGCACCGAATGGACCTCAAGTCAACATTGTGTTCGGAGCAAACCCAATTTGTCCAGGCGCATCAACAAGTGCTACTGCCAATGTAACTGCAGGAGATGATTCTCCTTATGTTTATTCTTGGTCAGGCGCAGGTTTGAGCGCAACGAACATTGCAAATCCGACAGCTACACCTGCAGCGTCAACCCTGTACGGTATAACAGTGTATGATGCGAATGGCCGGACTGCTACCAGCACAAACACCCTGAACTTAAGTGCAGCCACACCAGTACCTACAATTGGCTCGTCAGGAAGTACAGTATGTGATGGCGTAAATCCTGAAGTAACACTAACGAGCTCTGTAGCGCCCAACGGTGGAACATATGCATGGTTTAAGAATGGTGTGGCGACTGGCACAACAACACAATCGATCGGAATCAGTGACCCGGCTGGATCGGGTAGTTATACCGTTGTGGTAACGGACGGAACGACATTATGTGCGAGTCAGCCAAGCGCTGCTGAAGTAGTTACCATTTATTCGTTGCCAATTAACGCAACGGTTTCTGCAGTAGGTGCTACGGCAATTTGCCAGTCTGGCGTTGTTACGGTTCGAATTGCTGCCTCTGAGCCTGGCGTTAATTATGTTGTTAGAAATTCCTCTAATACTCCGGTAAGCGATGTGTTTGCCGGCACTGGTTCAAATCTTGATATCGTTACCGATCCTTTTACAGGGAATGAAACGCTGAATGTATTGGCGACCAATGCCATTACGCTTTGCACCCGGGTGTTGACCAACACGGTTTCAGTGACGGTAACCTCAACTCCCGCAACGCCATCAATTTCCACCGGTGATCCACTGACGCAATGCCAGGGATCTGTGTCTTTGAGTTTGTCATCGAGCGGTTCAGGCACGTCACATCAATGGTATAAAGACGGAGTTCCAGTGGGCGCATCTTCCACATCGTATAATGTTCCGGATGCAGTTTCATCATCAGGAAATTATACGGTAACGACAACTACTGCAGGCCCGGGTTGCGTGAGCGCATTGTCGGCTCCAGTTGCGGTTGTCATTAATCCAAGTCCGGCTGACCTCGGTGTGTCAGCTCAGACAGCTGTGGCCATATGCGAGAATCAAACAATTACGATAAGGATCGCGGCAGCAGAGCCGGGTGTTAATTACCAGATCTTCGACCAGAGTAATGTTGCAAGAAGTCCGATAACACCAGGACCGGGCGCTATGGCTGATCTCGATATTATTTCTTTATCACTACCAACAACGGTGACCAGCTTGTATGTAGTTGCTGCCTATGGAACCACCGGTTGCATGAGAACCCTTACTCAGCAAGTAAACGGAATTACCGTTACGCCACTTCCAGTAGGTACCACGTCAGTACAGACAGCCTTGTGCAGCGATGTTGCGACAGGTTATGCGCTGACAGTACCGGGAGCCACGAGCTATGCGGTGACAGTATCAAGCAATGGCCTAACTCAAAGTGCAGGAGCAGGGACACCGAACGTGATCTCAGACGATTCGTGGACCAACGTAACGACCGCGAGTGTGAACGTTGTGTACACGGTTATCCCGTCAAGCGGGACTTGTGCGGGGAATGCCTATACAGTGACCTTCCCGGTCAAGCCCGAGCCGAAGGGAGTCAGTGCGAGCGTATCGATCTGCAGTGGAGATGCAGTGAACTACGATCTTCAAAACAACATCAACACACTGGGGAACGGACTTCTGACGGACTTCAGCTGGACAGCGGGGTCGAACACGAATATTACAGGCGAAGGTGCAGACGTGACCTCCACGATCACCGATATCTTGATCAATACGACAGGGTCAGACGAGATCGTTACCTATACAGTCACCCCGACAGGTAATGTGAGTGGCTGCGCAGGCAACCCGTTCACGGTCACCGTGACAGTGAAGCCAACTCCAGCGGTGAACGACATTGCGCTGACACGTTGCAGCGATACATCCCTTGGGGTAGCAGCGACATTAAATACAGTAGGAGGCAGTGTGGCGGCATCGAGCTTCATCGTGAACTCGATCACAGCCAATGGACTGACGTCATCTGCAGGTATCCCGGCCACAGGCTCGATCGTATCGGATGCATTGACAGACGATGCATGGACGAACACGACCGGATCGATGGTACAGGTGATCTACAACATCACCCCTGTGAGTGCAGCGGGATGTAGTGGACTTCCTTTCACGGTCACCGTTAACGTTCAGACTGAGACAGCCATCGTATCAGACGTGCTTACTTCAGCAGTCTGCAGCGATGCCAATGTAAGCTACACACTTGCAGTAACAGGAGCATCAACATATAACATTTCAACAAACAGCAATGGCCTTTTGCAAAGTGCAGGCACGGTTAGCGCAGGTACGTTGAAGGGAGCAACTGAATTGCAAGGCGACCAATGGACGAACACTGGAACTTCTACAGTCAACGTAGTTTACACGGTCACTCCTGTAACTTCCAACAGCTGCGTAGGCACAAGCTTCACGGTAACTGTCCCGATCAACCCTGAGCCAGTAGGTGTACCGTTGGCGATTACAACATGCAGCGATGTCGCGCTGGGAAGTGCAGGCAACCTCGCAACAGCCTCGAGCAGCGTGGGTGCTGGTAGCTTCGTGATCAATGGAATAGCAAACGGTGGATTGACTCCTTCTGCGGGCTCGCCTGCTCCAGGAGCGATCACAGCAACGGATCTTGCCGATGATGCGTGGACCAACACAACAGCCAGCCCCGCCACAGTTACCTACACCATCACTCCAGTGAGTGCGGCCGGGTGCAGCGGAAACACATTTACCGTTACACTTACTATAAATCCCGAGCCAGCCACAATATCGAACATCACAACAGCAAATGTCTGCAGCGATATCGCAACGGGATATAACTTGAGTGTTACGGGTGCAACGAGCTACACAATTTCCACCAACAGTAACGGCCTTGTTCAAAGCGGAGGTACGGTGAGTGCAGGCACCAATAAAGCATCAAATGAACTTGCAGATGATAGCTGGACCAATATCAGCACATCATCAACTGTCAATGTCGTTTATACCATCACGCCAATAAACGGAAGCTGTGCTGGAAATTCATTCACAGTAACCGTGCCGATCAAACCGGAACCGCGAGGTGCAAACGCCACTACGGCAATTTGCAGCAATTCCTCAGTGGCATACAACTTGCAAACAACGAATATCAATACCCTCGGCAACAGCATGACGTCTACGTTCAGCTGGGTAGCTACCGATAATTCGAACGTGAGCGGGGAAAGCCTTACGCCACAAAGCGGAAATGTCATTGGTAACACCCTCGTCAATACAACCGCGGTTGACCGGATTGTCGTTTATACGGCAACTCCAACAGGTAGTGCAAGTGGATGTGTAGGTGATCCTTTTACCGTCACGGTTACAGTCAGACCAGAACCGTTTGCGAACCCGATAACGCTTACGCTTTGCAGTGACGTCACGCTTGGAAACGCGGCTACGTTGGCTACGGCAGTTGGAAGCGTAAGTGCTGCAAATTTTGTGATTAACTCCATCACCACAACATTGACTGCTTCAGCTGGATCACCCGCTACCGGATCGGTTTCGGCTAACAACCTGATAGACGATGCCTGGACGAACACAACAGCCAGCTCTGTTCCTGTAGTTTACAATATAACTCCCGTTAGCAGCGCGGGCTGCAGTGGAGCTTCGTTCCTGGTAACAATCAATGTTAGTCCTGAGCCTGTCACCATGAGCCCGGTAACTACGGCAGATGTTTGCAGCGATGTCGCTACCGGATACAACCTGAGCGTGACAGGAGCTACAACCTTCACCATTTCAACGAACAGCAACGGACTGATCCAAAGTGCGGGCACTGTCAGCGCAGGTTCAGGTAAACTTGCAAACGAACTGGCCGATGACCGCTGGACCAACACCAGCACATCTTCAACGATCAATGTGGTTTACACAATCACACCATTCAACGGAACATGCGCTGGCAATGTGTTTACGGTAACTGTGCCCATTCGTCCTGAACCACGTGGCGCGAATGCATCAACCACAATCTGCAGCAACACCGCAGTCGGCTATAACCTTCAAACGGCAAACATCAACGTCCTTGGAAACTCGATGCCGGCAGGATTTGTATGGGTGGCAGCTGATAACACGAACGTAAGTGGAGAAAGCCTCACGAACCAAAGCGGTGCAACAATCACAAACACATTGATCAATGTTACCGCTATCGATCAGGTTGTTGTCTACACCGTGACTCCGACTGGTACCGCGAGCGGTTGTACGGGAGACGCATTTACCATTAGCGTAACAGTTAAGCCGGAACCGGTTTCCAACGCAATAACAATGGGTATTTGTAGTGATGTTGCCCTTGGTACAGGAGCTACGCTCTCAACGATAGCAACAAGTGTCAGCGCGGCCAGCTATACCATCAACTCAATTACAACTACACTTTCAGCATCAGCTGGGTCTCCGGCAACAGGCTCTGTATCAGCAAATAATCTGATTGACGATGCATGGACCAATACAACTGCTGGAGTTGTACCGGTAATTTACAATATCACACCAGTGAGCAGTGCTGGATGTAACGGTATTCCGTTCACAGTCACTATTAATGTGAGCCCTGAGCCGGCAACAATGAGCAACGCAACACTGACTGATGTTTGCAGTGATATTGCTGTCGCATATAATTTGAGCGTTACAGGAGCAACAAGCTTTACGATCAGCACGAACAGCAATGGCCTTTTACAAAGTGCCGGAACTGTGAGCGCTGGCTCAAGCAAAACCGCTACTGAACTTGCTGATGACCGGTGGACTAATATCACTACATCCACGGTTAACGTGGTTTACACCATTACTCCATTCAATGGAACTTGCGCGGGTAACTCATTTACTGTGACAGTGCCAATCAGACCGGAGCCGCGCGGTGTAAATTCAACGGTAACAATTTGCAGTAACAATGTTGTTAACTATAACCTGCAAACTACCAATGTTGATGCACTCGGAAATGCGATGGCATCCAGCTTTGTTTGGGTGGCCGCGAGCAACTCGAATGTTGGAGGTGAAAGTTTAACCAACCAGGTTGGCGCCTTGATCAATAATACACTGACCAATGTGACTGCGGTTGATCAGGTAGTTGTATACACTGTAACTCCGACAGGAAATGTTAGTGGATGCCTTGGTGATCCGTTCACGATTAGCGTAACAGTACGTCCCGAGCCGGTTGTTAGTTCCGCACTCGATCGCGTGGTTTGCAGTGACGATATCAATGGAATTACGCTCAATACGAATGGCACCAGCGTAGCCGCGGCCAGTTACACGATTAATACCATCACGATTGCCAGTGGCCTGGTTGCGGCTGGCGGAAATGCAACGACTGGATCTGGTAAAGCACCGAACTCGATTCTCAATGATCGCTTTACGAACACAACAAACGGAAATCTCACTGTTCAATACGATGTAACACCGATCAGCTCGGCTGGTTGTACGGGAGCATCGAAAGTAATCACTTTGACTGTGAGGCCAGAGCCTGTTTTGAGCAATACTTTAGACAGAAGTGTATGTAGTGATGTTGCGGGGGCTCTTTCTCTTGCCACTAACGGCACTAGCGTGACTGCCAATGACTACACAATCAACAGCATCAACCTGGCTTCTGGATTAACACCTGCGCTTGGCAATGTTACCACGGGAAGTGGAAAAAATGCGAATGCCATCAGTGCTGATATTTTTACAAACGAAACTTCAAACTCATTGGCGGTGATTTACAATGTGACCCCGGTGAGCGCACTGAGCTGTGCAGGTAATAGCCTGAATATTACGGTAACCATTCGTCCCGAGCCAGCAGGGGCCAACTCACTTGAAAATCCTGTTTGCAGCGATGTGCCTTTCTCTTATAACCCACAAAGTAATATTAACGCGAAGAATTCCCTTGTTTCGAACTTTACCTGGAGTGCGGCTTATGCAACTGGCTTGACGGCCGGGGTCGGTTCGGGAAGTGGTGCAGTAGCGGAAACATTGAATAACGTTACCGATGCGAATAAGAACGCTGTATATAGTGTGACGCCAACCAGTCAGGCGTTTGGTTGCGTTGGAAATATATTTACGATCACCGTACCGATCAGACCTGAACCTGTTGGCGTGGCGGCAGGAAGTACCGTTTGCAGCGATGTTGCCGCGAACTATAACTTGATCAACAATATTGCAATTAACGGAAACAATGTGGGAAGCACATATTCGTGGGTTGCTGCAGACAACGTGAATACTACAGGTGAGAGTTTGACGCCACAATCAGGCGGTGTAATTACCAACATTCTCAACAATGTAACGAATGCTCCGCATGGTGTTTTGTATACGGTTACTCCAACCAGCGTGGCAGGATGTGTTGGTAATGCATTTGCGATTACAATCACTGTCAATCCTGAGCCGGTAGGTATAGTCTCGAACTCCGTTATTTGCAGTGATCTTGTCGTTGGTTACGATCTCCAAAACAACGTCAATACGTTGGGCAATAACTTGCCTGCGGTATTTAACTGGAGTGCCGGATCGAATTCGAACGTAAATGGCGAAAGCACCTTGGTGAAGACGGCATCGTTGATTGACGATATCTTGTCGAATCCGACCAATAATGCCGAAAATGTTCTATACACTGTGAATCCTTCAGCGCAAAGTACTGGTTGCGTTGGTAATACCTTTACGATCAACGTCACGGTGAATCCGCGTGCGAAAATTTCTGCCGGACCGGATCTGGCGCTTTGTGAAAACCTGCCCGGTATCGCCTTGCAAGGATCCGTCAACTATGCCCCCAACGGTGTCACATGGACAGGCGGTCAGGGAACTTACTCTGCAGTTGGCGATCCTAACGCAGTTTACAGTTTTAAAAATCCTCAAGAGATAAGCACATCATTTACATTGACACTGACCGCTACCGATCCAGATGGCATCGGTCCTTGCCCGCAAGAGACTGACCAGATGGTTCTTCGAATTGACCCGCTTCCGGTCGTAGTCTTCACAGGCTTGCCTTCGGGGTCGCCTCCGCAAATGGCCGAGAACAATCTTCCGATCACGCTTGTCGGTAATCAGCGAGGTGGTGCCTTCACAATTTCTCCGATCACATCTAACATTGGAAGCACATTCATTAACCCGGTCGACAAAGCGGTGTTCGATCCTGATGCTGTCGATCTGGGCTCAAACTTTATTACGTATACCTTTACTGACAACAACGGCTGCACAAATTCAAACACGCAGGAGGTTATCGTCAATCCAATCACCAACGTAGATTTCGCGGTCGAACGTGCAACCTTGAATGCTGGCGGGCAATATGAAACATGCGCTGAACTCGGACTTGTTAAACTCATCGGTTTCCCAGCGGCATCCAGCGGCTTCGGACCCGAAACGCAGTTTACAAGTGTTCCTGCATACAACGGAGGACCTGTTGCTACGATCTTCTTCGATGGTACCGACTACTTCATACAGACAACGGGACTTGTGTCTGATACTTATCGAATTCGTTATGACTACAAAAATGCTTTCGGTGCCATTACATTCAAGATCCGCGATGTCAGGATTTTTGCTAGCCCGATTTCAAATTTTGCATCATCTAACAACTGTATTGCCCAAGATGTTGTATTCTCTGATCTGTCAACCATCAACCCGACTCCTTTCCCAACAGTGATTGACACGTGGCAGTGGAATTTTGCCGACTTGACCGGTAGCAATCAGGCAAACCCAAGCAAACGATATACTGCACCGGGAACATATGATGTTCAGCTGACCGTGCGAACTGCGCAAGGGTGCTATAACACAACTGCGGCCGGTGCTCATAAACTTCGCGTGGGTGCAGTTCCTGTTCCGCAGTTCAAATGGGGCGCGATCTGCAATTTTGAGTTTACGAAATTCGAGGACTTGTCTACGAACCCTGGCAATGTAAGTACGATCACAGATTACTCCTGGGATTTCGGTGACGGAAATATACTCACAGGACCTAACGCGACTTCAATACCGGCTGGTACACATGGCGGAACAACAAAAGGTGTGTATGAGGGACCCGAACACGAATACGCTAATTTCGATACATACCCAGTGAAGCTTACCGTGACTACAAACGATGGCTGTTCAGCCTCGATTACCAAGGATGTCTTCATTCTTCCTTACAGCACAGTGACACCGTCAACAACGGCAGGTTATCATGAAGATTTTGAACTCACTGATGGTGGATGGATAGCCGAAGCGTTTGAAGCAACCAACTCAACAGCCATAAATCCGATTTTGAGCGATACCAGTTGGGTGTGGGGAATCCCTCAGGGTGCTCACGTCAATGCATCGAACTCGTCAAAAAGCTGGTGGACGGGATTGTGCGGAGATACCACATACTTTAGAAATGAAAACTCATTCGTTAACGGCCCCTGCTTCAACCTCACCAACCTCGATCGGCCGATGTTATCGCTCGATTATTTTGCAGACACAGACCTTTCTGACGGAGCGGTACTCGAATATTCGATCGATGGAGGTGCTAACTGGGAGATTGTCGGGCCTGACCCTCTCGACCCGATCCGTGATCAAGGCATCAACTGGTATAACGGTCGGAACATACTCTCGAACCCAGGCGGACAGCTGCGTGGCCAATATGGCTGGACGGGTCAGATAACTGAAGGTCAGGGCCGTTGGAAGAACGCGAGATTTAACCTCGATATGGTTCCGCCTGCCAAGCGTCAGCAGGTTCGCTTACGCATCGCCTTTTCGAGTAACGATGGTAATCCTAGCGGTGACTATGATGGCTTCGCGTTCGATAACGTGTTCGTTGGAAACAAGCGCAGAACCGTTCTTGTTGAACATTTTACAAACGGGACCACATCTACAGCTGTAACTTACCTCGACAAATTATTTAAAGATCAGAAAAACTATCATGCGGAACCTGATTTTGTCAAGATGCAATATCACATGGGCGTTCCCGCAGCTGACCCGATCAATTTCAGTAACCCGTCAGACCCGGGAGCACGCGCATTCCTCTACGATATTGTGGCGCCACCATACACTGTGATGGACGGTATCATTGGAGATTTCTATGGAAAGATATTGAATGGCGATCATGCCGTGATCAATGCAATCGAACTCGACCGGAGAGCGTTGGAAGATCCTGCATTCCTTGTTGACCCTGTGGTCTATACACCGACAACCGCCACAAATGTGCTGCAGGCTCACGCTGATTTTACTTTCGTGGATTCAGTCAATGCACTTTCAACTCCAGTGATCTTCCAGCTGGCATTGGTTGAGACTGGCGTCAATGGCCATCGAAATGTTTTGCGAAAATTACTATTGCAAAGCGAAGGTCTGACTGTGAACCGTACGTGGCGACCAGGGGATCAGCAGACTATCAACGTTGATTATACAGTCGATGTACCGATAGTCAATCCCGACAGCTTATTCTTAATTGGCTTCGTGCAGGATAAGGCTACAAAGAGAATTCTTCAGTCGCGACTCTTCAAAGCCCCACGATTGGATGGCATCACACCGGTTGGTGTTGAAGATGATCCTTCAACAGCGGAGATCGCCAATATCAGCGTGTTCCCGAACCCCGCATCGAAGAAAGTTAACTTCTACCTGGAGAATCCATTGGCGGGTACTTATGGATGGCACATCGTTGATCAGCGCGGAGTAGCTGTGAAGCAAGGCGAGCTGAATAACGATCTGAGCAATCCGCAGCATGTCGAAATTCATGACCTCGCTAGTGGCATCTACTTCGTCAGGTTTACAAAAGGAGATCGAACAGTTGTTTATCGCAAGATCGCGATTTTGAATGCGAGATGATTCGAATGCGCGAACGTTGATTCGAATTTGTTCGGCAATTATCCTGCTCGCATCACGCGGTCGAATTCATGGATCAGGCCTTTGCAGGCAGAAATAAAATAACTGGTCGTTTTCCGAAGATCCGGCAACTTATTTGAAGTTTTTCCATTCTCTTCGATAAACAGGATCGTGTCTTTTAAATCGTGAATTCCAAGCAACGTGAATGACGGCTTGACCTGGTGAGCAAGCTTGGCAAGTTTTTCCCAATGGTTGGAATCAATGGCGTTTTCCATCTCGGTTAGTACGCCCGGGATAGTGGTCACAAAAGTCTGCATCATCTCACGAATGAACTCTTCGTTGTTGTTGGAGACCGAACGCAAATAGCTGAGATCAAAAGATACCAATGATTTTTCCGGTTGCCTGGCTTCGGGCGGCCGGGCCGATATTTTCAACTCATTGACA
This sequence comes from uncultured Chryseosolibacter sp., assembly GCA_966080355.1. GTDB lineage: Bacteria > Bacteroidota > Bacteroidia > Cytophagales > Cyclobacteriaceae > Chryseosolibacter. Next base: position 3,991 of record CBHROW010000038.1, on the reverse strand, counting down.
ATTTTGCGATGGAGGTCATCAGGCGTGAACGGTTTCGGCAGGTAGTCGTTCATACCAGAGGCGAGACATTTCTCGATGTCAGGTTTTGTTGCATTTGCCGTGAGGGCAACGATCGGAATATCCCGTTTGGCATTATCAAGACTGCGGATTGCGCGCGTAGCTTCATAGCCATCCATCACCGGCATTTGCACATCCATCAACACCACATCGTAGTCGCGGTTCTTCACTTTCTCTATGGCAACCAATCCGTTCTCAGCGATGTCGACATCGCACTCCCAGTTCTTCAAAATGCTGCGCGCATAAAGGCGATTGATGTCATTGTCTTCAACAAGCAGTATTTGCAAATTCCGGGTAATGCTGTTGTCGAGAATTTTATTTTTTTCTACGGGCGATGCCGACAACGATGAAGCTTTTCCGATCTGGTAAGGGATGAGTACGATGAAAGTCGAACCGGCTTGCTCTTCGCTTCGCACGGTAATTTTTCCATTCTGCAGCTCGACCAGCTGTTTAACAATCGTGAGACCAAGACCACTGCCACCGTACTTCCGTGTAACGCTGGCATCAGCCTGGCTGAAGCTTTCGAAAATAGTGTTGAGTTTTTCTGCAGGAATTCCAATTCCGGTGTCGGCAACTTCAAACCGGACCCAGCAGACTTCCTTCTGTTGGCGTTCAACCGTGCAATTCACCTGAATGGTTCCGTGGTGGGTGAACTTCACCGCGTTGCTGATGAGATTGATCAGCACCTGATTCAAGCGCACCGGGTCGCCTATCAGGATCCGGTTCAGTTTTTCTGCGATCGAATAGGTAAGTTGAATGTTTTTGTCTTTGGCCTGGTAAGCAAAAGTGCCGATCAGTGATGGCACAAGATCCGTCAGGTTGAAGCCGATTTTTTCAAATTTCAATTTTCCCGATTCGATCGCAGCCAGATCGAGAATATCGTTAATGATCACTTTCAGGTTCTCGGCCGAATGACGGATCGCGTTGAGGTACGTTTCAGTATCGCCTGCGTTAGTGTTTTGTCCGAGAAGGTCTGCCATGCCCGCAATTCCGTTGATCGGGGTTCTGATCTCATGACTGATATTCGCCAGGAATTGTTCCTTCGCTTTTTGAAGCTTGACCAGTTCTTCAGCGTCTTTCTTTCTTTGTGTGATATCGCGGCAATCGAGAATGAATCCATCAAGGTCTTCTTTGTGCCGGAGGTTGATGGCATTGAACTCTAAAAATCGATACGACTGATCAGCGCATAAGAACTGAAACTCCACTTTTTCAGTATAAGCCCGTTTCTGACTTTGCTTGAACTTTGTCCTGAAATCATCAAGGGTAGAGGGGAGGATGTAACCAAAGAAGTTTTTCCCTACAAGGCTACTTGATTTGTACCCCAGGGTATCAAGTACTGATGCATTGTGGTAGCAGATGTTGCCATCATAGTCCACGACAAAGATCAGGTCGGATCCATCTTCTACTACGGCTTTATAAAACGATCCCTTCGTGACGTACTGCTGAAGCTTCATATCAAATTCCTTGCCCTTCCATTTCCTTCAGGTATCGGTATAGCGATGACTTGCCGATATCCAGCTTGCGCGCTACCTCGAGCACGTTGCCGTCATATTTGTTGAGGAAATGACGAATGATCTTGTACATGTATTGCTCCATGCTCATTTCCTGGTGCAGGAAAGACTCGATTCGCGTGGAGTTATTGAACGTGATATCCTGGGGTTTGATCTCCTGGTCGTTCGCCATCACTGCGGAAAGTTCGATCACCGATTTTAACTCGCGGATATTTCCAGGAAACGGATATTGCATGAGCTTTTGCTGTGCCTCCTGAGTGATCTTCAGCTTAGGCATTTGGTTTTCCTTCGCGAAGTTATCGAGAATATGTTTCGCGATCAGGATCACATCGTTACCACGTTCGCGCAGTGGTGGAAGTTGGATTGGTAATCCGAGCAGACGGTAGTATAGGTCTTCACGGAATCTTCCTTGTTTCACTTCTTCTTGAAGATCTTTATGTGTTGCAGCGATAATGCGCACATCGAGCTTAATCACCTGGTTTCCACCGATACGCGTGATCTCTCGTTCTTGCAAAACACGTAGTAGTTTCGCCTGAAGATTGAGATCCATTTCTCCAATCTCATCGAGAAAGATGGTGCCCCCATCAGCTTCCTCGAATTTTCCAATGCGCCTGGTCACCGCACCAGTAAATGCGCCCTTTTCGTGTCCAAACAGTTCACTTTCAATCAGATCGCGCGGGATGGCTGCAATATTCACCGCCACGAAGGCTTTATTCTTTCGTTTACCATTATAGTGTATAGCCTTGGCTACCAGTTCCTTACCTGTTCCTGTTTCACCTGTTACTGAGACAGAGATATTACTGCTGCATGCCTTTTCTAGCAGACTGAAGATCTTCTTGATAGCAGGGCTATTGCCGATGATGCTCTTCTCAAACTCGTATTTTTCGGAAATCTCTTTCTTGAGGAAATTGATCTCTTTGATCAGAGACGACTTATTGCGTGCATTGTTGATCGAGTTCAGAACGCGGTCTTTCGTTTCATGGTCCTTGGTGATGTAGTCGTATGCGCCCGACTTGAGCAGCTCCACTGCAGTGCCGATCTTTTCTTGTGCCGAAATGATAATAACGTTGATGTTCGGATCATGCGCTTTGATCTGTTGCAGAACTTTTTCGCCCTGCATGTCAGGTAAAGAATAGTCGAGCGTGACAACTGCGGGATTTTTGTGAAGGTTGTTCAGGCAGTCTTTACCTGTTGTGAAGAATTCTACTTCATAGTCGGGATTGAGGCCGAGAACATACTTGAGGAATTTTGTGTAGGCGGGATCATCTTCTACGACAAAAATTTTGACGGGATCCTTTTCGTACATGGGGTTGGAATCAGTTAGGTAAATATATTAAGTACAGGGTTTCCAATGAAATGTTTATAAGGCACTTAATCCGCCAATTTTAACCGCACAACGGCCGTAATAACCTCGATTTTTTGTTTACTTGCACCCTTATTCCTCCAAAAGTTCATGAGCCAATCATGGTTTGCCAGCTCCGTAGTTCCGTTTCGCTTGGTGTTTTTAATGTGGGCTGCTTTCTACGCTGAATTTATTTATGGCTGGCCACTGAGTTATTTCGGCATCGTTCCATGGAAAGCAATCGGACTTGTAGGAATTTTTACCGCGCCCTTGCTTCATGGAAGTTTCGATCACCTCGTTTCCAACACCATCCCGCTATTGTTCCTGGGAACGGTTCTTTATTTTTTCTATGAGCGTATAGGTGGAATTGTTTTCTTCCGCTCTTATTTTTGGACCAACGTGCTCGTGTGGCTCTTTGGGCGGCACGACTCCAATCACATCGGTGCAAGTGGTGTGGTGTATGGACTTGCGTTCTTCCTGATCTTTTTCGGGATCTTCAGACGCGACTTTACATCGATCGTCATTTCGCTCGTGGTGATCATGCTGTATGGCGGAGTAATTTATGGTGTGCTTCCGACCGATCCGCGTGTTTCATGGGAGTCGCACTTTGCCGGGGCCCTCGTGGGAATTTACACTGCGATCGGTCTGAGCTCAAAAAAGAACGTAAGCTGATGGATGCCGCAGTAAAAAAAATATTGACCGACCTTCGCGCGAGAAAGTATGCTCCTGTTTACTTCCTGCAAGGAGAGGAAGACTTCTACATCGACATCGTTGCGGACTATATTGAAAAGAACGCGCTCTCGGATGCCGAAAAAGGTTTCAATCAGGTTGTCGTTTATGGTAAGGACGCGGGCATGGCAACCATTCTCACCCACGCAAGAAGGTTTCCCATGATGGCCGAACGGCAGGTCGTAATCGTGAAAGAGGCTCAGGATATCCAGGACCTCAACAAAGAAACCGGAGCCCGGTTACTCCTCGACTACATTCAGAAACCTGTGCCGAGTACCGTTCTCGTATTCTGTCATAAACACAAAAACCTCGACAAACGCAAAGAACTGGGTAAGAAGATCGACCAGTTCAC
>CBHROW010000037.1:0-22654 GCA_966080355.1 uncultured Chryseosolibacter sp. | reverse complement strand
ATGTTCCGTCTACCGGATTGATCGTGAAAGTAGGGCGGCCATCAGCGTCTTCGTTGCCATGATCATAATCGAGGTAAAATTTCCGATCGATGGGATTTTTGTAATTGACGACTTCGATATTCCTGTCGCGGAACGGAATTACAAGTTCATAGGAGAGGCTGTCGCCATCAGGATCGAACGCACTCGGGTTGTGAAGCCAGGTTGCACCGGTGCAAGCTTTATCAATGGGCGGTACAAGCAGCTTTGGAGTGTTGTTGCAACCGAGAAATGGATCGATGATGATCTTCGTTTCGATATAGAACCTATTGCCACCTGAGTTGTCCATATTAACGACCCCTTCATTTCGAAAAGGCTCACTGTAGCTCACGATATATTCGCCAAAACTTGCGTATGTGTATTCGATTGTAAACGATGCGGTTGCAATGCCGTGCCCGAGGTCCTCGCGAGATATATTTTCTTGTATCGGCACCAGCATTTTCTTGCCGTCACCGAATTCGAGCCAATCGTCATTTCCGCCAAACAGCACATCCGTGTTGAGTGTATTGGTGAACACAGTAACCGTGATGCGAAACGTGAGGCTATTACAGCTCACACGTTCAACGATGATCTCTCCAGCGCGAAGGTGAGTTGCTGATGCAGAAAATGAAAGGCAAACACCGATGAGAAGAGCGAACGATTTGCGAAACAGTGGATCCGGCATCATGGAGAGGAATTGATGTGGTTGAGAAACTCGCGCCCGGCAATTTATATCTACTTCAACAGTCAGCGCTAGCAGGTAACGGTTGAAGCTCCGTCTTTATTATTTCATCGTGTGTTTAAATATGAACGATCGATGTCAACGTTGTTATTTTTTTAGCCGATTATGCGTGCCATCGCAATATGGCGGTGATTTGGTTTGCTTGCACATACAAAGCCAGACTTTGCGTTTGGTCGACACATTGAATCTTCGCGGCTCGAACCCTGTTCCTTTATGCGAGAGCTCATCGCAGAACGGTTGGGTTGTCGATTTACCGCAACGGCACCAGGAATAAGTTTTGCCAGGCTCCAATTCTACTCCTATTGGTCCGTCATTAAGCGATCTCTCCATCATTGATTTGTTTAAGCGACCGTAAAATAGCGATCAGCCTGAATTTTGGAATGAAACCGATGACAAAAAAATAGTTAAATCTCTGGCTGCACGATTGCGAATCGTTAGCTCCGTAAGGAAAAAAATGATAAAGTCCGGACGAGCAAACAAGCGCGCTATTCTGACCGCAAGCTGTTCACCGGGTTTTGCACGGCAGCCTTAATAGCCTGAACGCTCACCGTCATGAATGCAATGAGAGCCGCAAGCACACTCGCAACTGCGAACACCCACCACTCCACATCAATGTGATAAGCAAAACCCTGGAGCCACTGGTCGCTGAAGTAATACGCACCTGGAGTTGCCAATGCCACCGCGATCAGAACAAGCTTCAAAAAATCTTTGGACAATAGTGCGGTAATGCCTGTTACTGACGCGCCCATCACTTTCCGGATGCCTATCTCTTTTGTGCGCTGCTCAGCCATATACGTGGCAAGGCCGAAGAGCCCGAGGCAGGAAATCAAAATTGAAAGCGAGGCAAACCACGTGATCAATTTCCCCGATTGTCTTTCCCGTCCGTATAATTTATTAAAATCTTCGTCCATAAAACTATACTCGAATGGAACATCGGGGGCAACGGATTTCCAGCGGTCTTCAATTGTGGAAACGGTTTCGTCAATGTCATTACTTGCAATTCTCAATGTCATTCCGCCCTGGTCAGCCCCCATTAAGAATGCGAGAGGTTTGACCCTTTCACGCAGCGAACTGAAGTTGAAATCTTTAACAATGCCGATTATGCGAAACTCTTTCAACGTTTTGGTGGCTTCGTCAACGATCCTGTAAAGTTTCTTGTCGATGATATCATGGCCGCCCAGGAACTTTGCTGCAGATTCATTGACGATGAGTGAAGCAGTGTCTGCTGCTATTTGCGGTGAGAAATTGCGACCTTCCACCAACTGCATACCCATGGTTTCGAGATAGTCTTCATCGATCAGCCACTTTTGCATGCTGATGGCATCTTTCAATTCCAGCGAGGGAGAAGTGAAGAACGAGTCATTGTTGCGATAGAAGTTTACAGGCAGGTAGCCGGTCACGGTTGCCTTATCCACTCCAGATACTTGTTGTAAATTTATCTTTAACGCTTTCGTTCGGTTTCCGACCTGGTCGAGGTTATAAATTGTCATCAGCCGTTCGCGCTTGTAACCCACGTCCTTGCTTTCGATGTATTGCAGTTGCCTGAATACGATCAGCGTTCCGGCAATAAGGAGAACCGAGGCGCCAAATTGAAAAACAACAAGTATATTCCTAAAGACCGACTTCTTCGCGCTTCCACCGATTGTCCCTTTCAGCACTTTAACCGGTTGAAATGCGCTCAGGTAAAATGCAGGGTAGCTGCCCGACAAAATGCCAACCACCACGGTCAGCGCGAGCAAAGCGGATATCACTTTAGGCGTAATCAATATTTCCGGTGTCAAAGCCTTTCCCGTCAGCATGTTGAAAGACGGAAGCACGACCATGGTGATGGCAACCGCCAGTAACATCGCGCACGCACAGGTGAGAAAAGATTCGGTGATGAACTGCCCGACCAGCGCGCTTTTCATCGATCCCATAACTTTTCGCATGCCTACTTCCCTTGCGCGGTTACCGGAACGGGCGGTGGCCAGGTTCATAAAATTGATGATCGCAATGAACAGAATACAGATGGCAATCGCTGAAAAAATGTAAACGTACTGAATATTGCCATTGCCGTTAAGTTCACCGATGCGATTGGAATGCAGGTATATATCGGGAAGCGCAGTTAACGAGGCTTTGAAGAAGTTTCCATCACCTTCAAATTCATTCAGCGTCTTCCCAATGATTGCTTTGAGCTGCGGGCCCAAGTGGCGGTCAACCATTTTGTTCAATAATTTAGCAACGGCATCGGGATCAGCTCCCTCTTTCAACAGCACATAGGTGGACCAGTTCTGATTACCGGCCCAGAAATCTTCCTTGGCGTCTTCGCGCTCAACAATCGGAACAAAACTTGTAAACTGAAAATGTGCGTTTGAGGGGATGTCTTTAATAACACCGGTTATCTTTCTGCTTTGGGTATTGTTGATTGTCAGTATTTCACCCACAACATCAACCCTGTTGAAATATTTCCGGGCAACAGATTCGGTGATCACGAGCGAGTTCGGTTCGGTGAGCGCGGTTTGCGGATTACCGGAGATCATCGGGAGTGTAAATACATCGAATAAGGTCGAGTCTGCCCACGCGACATTGCCTTCCCGGATATTTTCATTTCCCTTTTTAACCAGGAAGCCTCCATACCATTGAAGGCGCGTCACTTGCTCCACCTCCTGGACTTCCCGCTTTGCAGTTTCCCCGAACGTTGGATTGACGACCGCGAGATCAAGATGATTGTCCCCAAACTTGATTTCCATATTCGCCCGAAAGATCCGCGATGCTTTTTCGTTGAACGTGTCGTAGGTTAACTCGTGATGTACAAACAGGCCTATCAATAAGCACGCAGCAAGCCCGACCGCAAGGCCACTGATATTGATGAAGGAGTAGCCTTTGCTCTTGAGGAAGGTTCTCCAGGCAATGGTGAAATAGTTTTTATACATATCGAACGGGTTTAATCGCCATGAGGATTTTCTGCGCAACGCGAAAGGCTGCATAAATTGAATCACATTGAAAACAAAGCGCATATCAGCTCTCCACCGGGGCATTGTTCTTACCCGTCTTTCATAGAGCTCGATCATGTCGCCCAGTACGGCTTCTGAAAGGTGGTCGTTACAGAACGACCTGAAGAACCAAATCGCCCATCTTGGCGGTGCAGGCATCTTCTTCATGCGGCTCCTACCTCCCAAACGATTTTTGGCACCTGCTTCCACATAGAGTTTCGGAGCTCGCGCGAGTCGCCAAGAACTTTTTTCCCGGCATGCGTCAATTGATAGAGTCGCTTGTCCCGGCCACCACGCATGTCTGTCGATCCACCCATACGCGACTTGAGATAGCCTTTTTCTTCCAGCCTTACCAGTGCTTTGTGTACGGAACTGATCATCACGTTCCTTCCCGTTTGTTTTTCGAGCTCATCCACGATGGCGAGCCCGTACGCATCGTCAAAAAGAATTCCCACCGACAAAAGCACCAACTCTTCGAATTCTCCGATATAAGTTCCTTTCATTTGTTTCACCTTTGCCTACAAATATGACGAATTCGCGAGCATTTAGTTACGCGTTCAAAAAAAAATTGTCATTTTTTTGCGGGGAGCGTCCTTTTTACACGGAGCCCACCAAATCAAGAATGAGAATACGCTTTTGACGGCCCGGAAAATTTCAAGCTCTACGGTTTGCCATCCACAACCAAAGCTACCATTCCTCTTGCCGGAATGCTTATCCTTATGCCATTCGCAACCAGGGCTGAGCGCGCTTTAATAGTTGTATAACCGCCAGGCCCACCCGCAATGCCTGCTGTACCCTGGCCGTTGACTGATACCTTTCGCGAGAACTCACCATTGTCGTTGCTTCCTTCCAAGCTATACCAATAGAAGCGTTCGCCCAGCGCAATGTTCTTGAACTTTACTTCTATCGACTTGGCGGTCGCTCCAACATTCAAAATAGTTGCTGCAGCTTCTCCGGATGAAAAAGTAGATCCATAAACTTTGATATCGTTGTCGGGTGAACTTGCTGCGATCATTCGGTCGCCCAGCATCTTATCGAAGAAATACATATAGTAGAACGATGGCCTCGGAGTCCACTTAGGCACACCGGGTTCGTTGCCATCGCTGAAAAGGCCGTGATCATTGCCGTTGTCCCACCCGTTGAGAAGGTCCCAGCGCGTTGTCAGTCCGTATTGTTTTTTGATTGCCTCCCCCACTACCATCACGGCAAACAAACCACTGACGTTAGAAACTTGTTGCTTGGAATCTCTTGCCCACATATTCCATTCCGTCATGGCAATCGGCTTCGTCTCGACCGCATTCGACAATAATGTCTGTTTTACAAAGTCGATCACCGATGAAGTTTCAGCGATCGCTGCCGAAGTGATGGTAGCTGTATTCGAATTCTCATTGTATGGTGTGTAATAGTTATGAACGATATAGAAATCTGCGTAATTGTTGAGTTCGGGAAGCATCGTGCTGTTCCAGGTCTTTGTCGTATTGACTTGCCCTGATTCCGGCTGATGCTCATACGTGACTGCTCCGATAAATATTTTCGCGCCAATTTCATTTGCGGCTTTGCGCATCGAATCAGCATAAACTTTGAAATGCTGTGCGTATAGCCTACCCGTTAGAAATTCGGGTTGGTTGTCGTGATTTGTTGTAAGGTCGATCCGGTAGCCCCACTCCCAATCGGCATAGACTTCGTTTCCAATTTCCCAGTACTTCGTACGACCGTTGTCATAGCGCACCCAATCTGCTGCAAGATGCGCGGCCGTTGCAACCGGGTTGTTGCTTGTTCCATATCGTGCGTAACCATAGTTCATGGTGAGGATCCCTTCATTATGACTCTGCGCCAACATCTGGTAGTAATTATCCAGCGAAGCACGCCAGTCATCGTTGGTATTTCCATACATGTAGCCGGGATCTTTTTTAACACCGGTATTGTCGACAAGTTGCGCAGGCACGTCAGCAGGGAGCTGTCCGGGTTTAGCATTCCAGAAATATACATCACTCCCACTGCCCGCGGGAAACCTGATGACCCTGGGATGAAGGTTAGTGATGTGCTTCATGAAGTCCGATTGATCGATCATACGAGTCATCCAGGTGTTCGCGTTCTGACCGAACATCGTTGGGGGAACCTTTGTAATAATAGTTCCATTGTCAATAGTTAGAGTGAGGGCCGTTGACGTGGCGATCGTCCCCTCGACAAAACCCGGCTTTTCAAAATTTTTGGCCACCCATCCGTCAGCAAAGAAGCCTATGGTTTTCGAAAGGTCTGGGTCCTGACCAGGTATAATTTGTTCTTCTTGCTCCTCTTCAACCGGCTCGGGTTCGGGGTTAACGTCATCATCTTTACATGAAAACAATAGTGCGACAAGGAAAATCACACCTGTTGAAATGAAATGTGGTGTTCCCGTAGTCGCTTTCCTCGATCTATTCATATGCATCCGCTCGTTATCTATTTGAATTGTTTTGAAATTGAATCACTCTATAATATGATGTCTTCGGCTGCAGATTGGCATCGAATAACAGGGGGTAATCTTTTCGGCCTTTCACCGGGAAATTATCGAGCCAGCTGTGCCGATCTGAAATATTCCAGAAAGTGACACTGCGAATGCTGTCTTTATATCTTCTGAAAAACTCAAAACACATCGCATACATCTCGTCCTGCTTCGCCCTCTTTTCTTCGGTGAATGACTGTTCAGCATCCTCAGGTTTTCGTTCGCGTGCATTGTGTTCCTTGGGATAAACTGAAATATCGAGCTCAGTGATGTGCATGGTAAGCCCGGTGGCTGCAAAATCCTTAAGCGTGGTTTCAAGCTGACTGCGAGCCGGTTCGTTGGTCGCCCAGTGCGCTTGCAGGCCAATGCCGTGAATGGGCACTCCAGCTTTCTTAAGGGATGTGATAAGCCTGACGATCTTGCTGCGCTTTATAGAATCGATCTCATTGTAGTCGTTGTAGAACAACAATGCGTTGGGGTCGGCTTCGTGGGCGAATTCGAACGCCTTTTGAATATACTCGTCACCGATGATCTCGAGAAACTTCGACTTCCTGAGGTATTCGTCATTTTTGTCGGAAATTGCCTCGTTAACAACATCCCACGCAAACACTTTTCCCTTAAAGTGGGATACAACGGTGTGGATATGCGAACGCATTCGTTCAAGCATTACTTCTTTTGTCACCAGCTTGCCATCAGCCGTTGTAAATAGCCACGCGGGCGTCTGATTGTGCCAAATCAACGTATGCCCTCTGACCTTCATTCCATGACCTTGTGCATAGGCCACGATCGAGTCGGCAAATTTCCATTCGTAAACATCTTCCTTCGGATGGATCACCTGACTTTTCATCACGTTCTCCGCTGTCAGGCTATTGAAGTTTTTTTCTATCAGCGATGATTCATCAGACTTCAAAGCCCGCGGAGACACGGCAACCCCGATGTCAAAGAAACCGGCATAATAGTCTTTCAAACCTTTCGTTTGACTGCCGCTTCTATCGTGTTGATTTTTTGATCGGATCTCATCACGCACAAATTGGCCTGACTCGGAGAGATCGGAGACTGTCCATCCGCCTTTTTCGTTCTTGCGGCTTTGAAGTACCGAAGCCGTTTCATTCTTGTCGGAGACAGACCAGTTGCAATGGGAGATCTTGTTTTCATCGAGAAACTTCCACCATGCTTTGCTTTCAGCGGCATCCAGGAATCCACTGCCATTTGCTTCGCATGTGCCGTATTCAGTTACCATCAACGCCACACCATTCCGAAGGGCGCGCGCAGCTTCATCGCGAAGTTTTTGCTTGTGTGTTGCCGCATAATAATGTAGGGCGTAAGCAACATTCACATCGTTGATCGGGTCGAGCGATGCCTCTTCAACGTCCTGCGACCATGTCTTTGTGCCGCACACGATCAGATTATCAGGGTCGATCTTCCTGATAGCACCGATCACCGTTTCATGATAAGGCTTGATCACGCCAGCCCAGGAGTGCTTCACGGGCTCGTTCCAGGGTTCATAGATAATGTTAGGATGATGGCCATAACGTTTGGCAATTTCAGTGAAGAAAGTGATCGCTTCTTTCTGGTATGCTACAGCATTGTGAGCGTGAAAATCGACAACAACATAAATGCCGCGGTTGATTGCCGCATCGATCACGCGGAACACTTTTTCTTTTTCCTGTTCGTTTGAAGCATAGCCACCCTGGTCGACTGCCATGGCTGCGCGGATAACGTTAATGTTCCAATCGTCAGCGAGCCAATTCACAACATCGGCCGTGTAGTATTTTCCATTCCACTGACTCCAGAACAGTGACATTCCCCGCAATTGCGTCTCTCTGTTGTATTGATCCACGATTCTGTTGCCACTCACCCGCAGCAGGCCGTGCTCAACAACAGGAGTGCTTGCCACGATGGTATGGGCCAGCAGTGATAACGTGCCAACCACGAAAAACCTTTTCAACTTATTTTGGCAGCCGGTAAATGTCATGCAGGTCGTTTTCAAATAAGGTATAGTGATCGTTGTAGAATTTCTTGAAGTCAGGAATACTCGGTGTGTGGCCCGGAAAGGGTGCGTAGAAATGCGTTGGACTTTTTACATCGTTTCGCCAGACAAGTACATAGCAGAGTTGCATTTTCTTGTCCTTCATTACTTTCAAAAGAACTTCTGTCCACCAGTTTGGATTGGGAATGGATTCGAGGCCGGTTTCCGTGAATGCAGCGAGCTTTCCTGTGGAGCGAGCGTAATCGGAAACTACTTTTAATTTCTTTGCAGCGCGGTCAAGCGCATAACCGTCCCGGCCCATGTCGCCATAATTGTCAACTCCAACGAGATCGACCCACTCATCTCCCGGATATCGTTCGAGATATTCTTCGCGCGTTTCGAATTTGTTATCAGGTGAAAATCCATAAATGAAATTGTGTACAGCGAGACTATCACGCAAATAAGAAACCGTAAATCTCCACAATGATTTAAATTCATCTTTGGTGCAGTGCGTATTTCCCCACCAAAACCACCCGCCATCGAGTTCATGGTATGGACGGAAAATTATGGGCACCAGTTTTCCATCCGCTGCGCGCAGGGAATTTGCCCAGTTGCCGATCTGTCTGAGAATTTTTTTATAATCTCCGTGTGAGGCACCTCCAGGTATGATATACTTCACCGCAGGCTTCGAAACTGAATCGACCCAATAGAAGCCGTTATTTGAAACCGGGTTTGCGAAATGCCACGATGCGGTCGATACGCCTCCCCGATTATACGTATCAATTGCGTTTTTTCGAAGTGCGGATATGTTATTTTCAATTTCCGATTCGGGTCGCCCGGAAAAGCCTGCCAGGTCAATCCCGATGACTGCTGGATGCGAGCCCACCACTGACTTCACGTCCGATCGGTTTTCATCACCAAACCATCCATGTCCGTATTCTGTTGCATGCTGATGGCCAAAGAGCGTGTGTCTTTCTGAGAGTCGATGAAGATTGATAAACAGTGCACGAGTTTCTTCCGTAGCGCGGGCATCAATCAGCTGCGCAAAGCAAGGCTTTACAATTGCGCAAATCAACATCACTTTTAGAAGTTTCATCGTGTTACTTTTTTGCAAGGGGATGATTTGGAACTACCGAGGTCTGATACCAGGCAATGGAACTGTTATTGACAACGTAAAGAATTTGATCGTTAACGTTTAGTATTTTTTTCACGTCTCCATCCACAGCGACACCGCTGATCGAAGGCGAGATGAACCTGAAATCGCCCTGGCCGTTAATATCGAACACAAACCCGGAATTGCCAGTCATTTTTCCGGTTCTTGATCGCGTGCCGGAGATGTTGCCTCCCGTGAGCAATTCCACATTGCCATCATCATCAATATCAAAGAACAACAACGTCTTCAACGGAGCGAATTGAGCTTCGACCGGCAACGGTTTCAAAACCAGATGCCCTTTTTCATTTTGAAGGATCGATGACCGCAATTCGTATGCTGATAATTTTTTTGCGGCACTGTACTCGTCCGGAGTCAACACTTCTTTGATCGTTGCATTCGAATAGGTGTGATAATCGTTAAAGCGTTTTTTGAAAGACGGAAGTTGTTCAGTCAATTCATCGCGGGTTGGATAAGGATATGAAATTTGCTGAATGTGGTAGTTGATGATGGGGTCGATCGAGCCGTTCTTGTCGAAGTCGTCATAGATCAAAGTCACAGGCATTTCAGACGAAGCCCGCATTTGCGTATTCAAACCTTGATTGCCTGCAACAAAATCAAGGTCACCATCGCGGTCGAGGTCTTGCACCGCGATGCAGTTCCAAAATCCTTCGGTGGGTTGTTGAATGTATTGCGCTGTCGCGTCAGAGAGCAAACCATGTTGATTGAGGAAAACTTTAATCGGCATCCACTCTCCCACAACCAGCAGGTCGGGGAACGTGTCGTTGTTGAGATCGGCCCATAGCGCATCCGTTGTCATGCCTGCGAAACGAAGTGCGTGCGGAATTCTATTGTTCAGAGTGAAATCACCGTTTCCGTTGTTGACCAGTAGTACGGTTTCGGGCGATTCAGGATAACGTCCCGGAACAACTCGCCCGCCCACCAGAATGTCGATATCTCCATCGTGATCGAAATCCGAGGGACGTGCAAATGAACCACTGACGTTGCTTTCAGGAAGCGCTCGACCTCTAAAATTGCCCATGCCATCGTTGATCAAAAGGAAATCTTTGAGGTGCATGTCGTCCTTCGCAAATTCATAGCCTCCGGTAACTACAAATAGATCTTGATCTTTGTCGCCATCCGCATCAAAAAAGACTGCATCCGTTATTTCGCTTTTTTCAATCTGATCGAAAACGGCCTGGTCTTTTTTTGAATAGCTTCCTGATACCTGGCTCAGCCACAGTTCCGATCGCTGTCCCTTTGCGCCACCGAAAAAAATATCTTCAAAACCATCGCCATTTACATCAGCTGCCGCAACTCCCGGACCCTCCCGGGAATACATTCGCGGCAGCAACGGCTGTTCGCGAAAGTCTATAAATTCATTTTCACGATGACGGAAATTGATGGAAGCATTTTTTTTCCGCATCAAGGGCTCAATTGTTCGAACGGGTATTTCGCGACCGTTGTCTTGTGTCAGTTCAACAATTCGATTGGGTGCAACGTTGGTGAACATTTGTTGACTTCCACGCGGCCACATCACGGTCATCGAATCGATTTTATCTTCATTGCCAAGTCCAAAATGGAGGCGTGTATCCACAGCACTTTGAAATCCACGAACCGGAAGATTCTCACGAACAAGCTTCTTACCATTCGTGTACAGGGTCACTTTTGCACCGATCGCATTTTTGTTACCATTAGCCCCCGTCAATTGCACGGTTAAGTAATTCGCTTTCGTCAGCTCATTCAGGTTGTTTTTATAAACACCAGCCTGCTCGTTGATATTGTTGATCACAAGGTCAAGATCGCCATCGTTGTCAAGATCTCCATAGGCAACTCCATTCGACAGGGAAGGTTCATCCAGGCCCCATGAGCGTGTGACGTCTGAGAAATGATATGAACCTTTATTGCGGAACATATAGTTCGACAATTTGTTCTCTTTGAATTTATCAATGACAGAGAGAAAGCTCACCTTTTTGCCTGCACGTTCTGTTGCAGTCATCTCCTCGAAAGCTTTGAACTTTGCAAAGTCGTTGTTTGTGAGATCGCGTTTGAAGCCATTGGTGATGAAGAGATCTTGTGAGCCATCGTTGTCGAAATCGGCAAAGAGCGCGCCCCAGCTCCAATCGGTGTTCGATATCCCCGCGAGTTGCCCGATCTCTGCAAACGAACCGTTGCCGGTGTTCAGCTGAAGCATGTTACGCATATACTGGTGGTGAAGACCATGGCGAGCCATAGCCAGGTGCGCATCATACCTATCTGAACCCAATAGTTGCTTTTGACGATAGTTGTCTTCTGGCAGCATGTCGAGCGTGAAAACGTCCATTAACCCATCCCCATTCACATCGGCAATGTCTGTACCCATAGTGAACTTGGAAATATGACTGAGCGTATCAGTAGCATCGAGGAAGAAGTTGCCGTGATCGTTGAGCAACATCCTGTCAGTTCCCGTGTAGTCGCAGCCCGAATAGATATCGATCCATCCATCGTTGTTAATGTCCGAAAGGCTTAAACCGAGTCCGTAGTTAGACGCAGGGCCATGTATGCCAACGCTGTCACTCACATCTATGAATTTTCCGTTATCGTTCCTGAGCAGTTTGTTTCCGACATGCGGATATCGCGCTGTGAGGTTTTTTGGATTGATCAGAAACGAGTTAGAGATATTGAGCGTAGAGTGATTGAGGAGGAAGGCATCGAGGTCGCCATCGCGGTCGTAGTCGAAGAATGCCGCCTGCGTTGAATACGAGGGGTCATCGAGGTTGTGAGCTTTCGCTTGTTCCGTAAAAGTATTGTTGTGGTTGTTGATGAACAGCAGGTTTCTCCTGCGCTCCGGATCCGGACTTGCCGAACGGCAGACGTAAATATCCAGGTAACCATCACTATTGATGTCTACCATCGTGACGCCCGTCTTCCACCCTACCTCGCACGCTGTACCTGACTTCTTTGTGATATCCTCGAATTGAAAATTGCCTTTGTTGAGATACAGCTTATTTTCGAATATGTTGGATGTCAAATACACATCGGGCAATCCATCGTTGTTGATATCGCCTAATGCTACACCGCCTCCATTATAGAAGTATTCATAAATGAGAATGTTGCTCCGCTCTGTTTCGTAATTCAAATTCTCGAAATCAATTCCCGTGTCGGATGCATCGAGCTTTGAAAACAGCGTTTCACCGGCACGCGAGCAAGCGCATAGAATGAAAAAACAACACACTCCCACATAACCAAACGAACGCATCATAAAGGGCAATTTCAAGAATGAAGCCGCCTCGTTGATCGAGGCGGCTTTCACAAACACACAATCTATTTCAGTCCAATGTGATCGATGAACACTACCCCGGCCCAACCCGTGTCCTGGAACCATATCTCGTTGATCCCTGCCGGGCTTTGAAAATCTGTGAGCGGAATTTGCACATCTTTCCATTCTCCTTCTTTCACTGCTACTTGCACTTGCTTGCCCGCTACATTCACATTGATATTTTTTCCATCAGTGCCCGCGCCACCGTAGATCGAGAACGCATAGAATGACGCGCCAGCTGTCGACACTGTTTGGCCCGTGCTCCAGTTCCCGAATTGAGCACCACCGCCCCATCCGCCCGGGTAAGTAACTTTAATCGATTTCGTTCCAACGCGTGGATTTTCAGTGCTGTTCGCGTCTGTAGTCACACCACCCCATCCGCCACCTGCACCAAGTGGAGAATGGATAGCGTCATCAAAAATTACAGTAGCTAACGTAAGCTGATTTCCGAACGGAACTGTAACGGGAAGGGTGAATCCATAAATTGTTGTGATCACCACAGTACCGCCTGCAGCTCCGGCTGGAATGACAACTTCGAGCTGATCTTCTGTTTTGCTGATGAAGTCAGTGACAGGTGTGGCGACATTCGGGAATGCAAGTTTCCAAATGAGATCAAGATCGGTTCCGATCAATGTTAATGTTACGCCTGGGTTATGATCCAACGTGTTTGAAGGCGATAACGCAGTAACATTCGGAAGTATGATTTCAATCGAAGGGTCGGTTTTTGTTTCAACGCCAGATGGAGCTGTCAATGTAAGTTTGCCATTGATCGTTTTAGCAGGCACGCGCACAATGATAGAAGTCTCCGTCTGACTCTTGAAATTCGCGCTCATCACGGTGCTGTCGCCAGGGAACTTGATCTTCGTTACAAGGTCGAGATCCGTTCCTACGAGTGTAAGGTCTTTGGTGTGCCTTATCGATGCAGGTTGAAGTGCAGTGACAACGGGCAGCTTTACGTTGAGCGGATTTTGTGAATCGAATTTCAACGGTTCAGTCCCGCCACTGGTAAATGTTAGAAATCCACTCTTTGTCTCCAGCGGAGCAGTTACAACAAGTTCATTGATGGTCTGACTTACAAAAGCTGATTTCTCAATGAGGAAGTCTCCCGGGAAAGTTATTGTCTCTATCCAGTTAAGTTTGTCACCGGTGATGGTAACATTAGTGCCCGGTTTTACTTCTTCTGTGATACCGGTAATCGTTACAGGCACTTCAAGACTGAATGCGGTCTTTGATTCGATATCGCCATCAGGCGTTCTGAGGACAACCTTTCCGGCTTCAACTTCCTGCGGCACGACCAACTTGATCTCCCTATTTGAAGCAGCGCTGAATGAGCTTCTGGGAACTTCAACTGCCGGAGCAAAACCAATCGCTGTAACCTTGTCTAAATTTTGGCCGACAAATGTGATCTCGTCTCCGTGTTTAGCGCCCGTGGGGCCGAAGCTGAGAAGAACCACTTCTCCGTTGTTGCTCTCGTTGTCGTCATCGCATTGTGTCAATAACATCGATGATATCGCGAGAACAAAAACAGAAAGTAACTTGATGATATTTCTATTTTTCATAGGGTTCAAAATTATTCAGTGGTGGTTGGAACAACTCTCAGGTTATCGAGCGCAAAATTATGCTTGACGGCATTTGGCCCGTGGAAGTAAATGAACATGCTGTAGCCTTCCGTACTTTTTGCAAAACCTTTGTAAACGTCAGCAAAAGGAATGGTTATGGTCTGCCAATCACCGTTGGTGTTCAGATTCACATCCCAAACGTAGTAGCTCGCTTGCCGTGCCGCATCAAGACCGCCATTGTCTGCGTTGCCAAGGTGTAAACGCATGGTAGCACCTGTCAGCGATTCGAGTGTGTTGATCTCAAACTTCAGGCTATAACCATCCGGATCGATGATAGCTGCGTCCGGAATGTTTTTCGCTTCGTGACCGATGTCGCCTTCTCTCGGGCCACCATACATTTCGAAGAAGGGCCACGCGCTGAGAGCTTGGTTGACGCGCACGAATTTTCCGCTTATGGGTTCAACTACCGGGTCGGTTGCAAAAATGTACGCGGGTCCTCGCCAGATTCCGTTGACCAGCGGCTGATCGAAACTGGCGATGATGTTGCGGTTGTCGCGGAACCAGAAGTTTGACTTCGTGGCTCCGAAGTTTGTGGCAACGGTCACCGGGCCAGGTTCTGCACCTTCCGGTATGATAACGCTGATCGTCTGATCATCTACCGATTTGATCTCACCCTGAACACCGCCCGTGAAAGTCACCGTAACCGGCTCATAGAAATAATCTCCGTACAACGTTGCGACTTCGCCTGTGTTGACGTACTCGCTTTTCATTCTGTCGATCTGAGGTTTGCTGATATCCAGTGTGAAATCGTGTTCGAGTGTATGGCCATTTGCAAATACGACCGTGAGTTTATTGTTCACCTCATCGGGAATTTGAGATGGCACGCGTGCGATGATCGAATGGTTGGTAACAAACGTTGATGTCAGGGCAGCTCTTTGGTCGTTGAACCAAAGTTGTGTTGCGTTGCCCAGGTTCTCTCCCATGATGGCAATCATCTGACCTTGCCCTGCAGTGACCAATAGTGAATCGGAAGATGCGGGATCTGTCACACGTATGTAATCGATCCGTGGTTCGCCTCCGACATTTTCATCGCATGATGCGAATATCCCTGTTATCGCAAAACCGATCATCAGGAACAGCGAATGTCTTAATATTGATTTCATATTGAGTTTCTTAGTCATTGATCGATTAATCCTTGAATTCATACGCAACGGGCTCATCGCTCAGGCTTGGCACATTGCTTACTTCAGAAGCAGGCAATGGCAACAGGAAATTTCCCGATGTTGCATTTGCAGAACGGTTTGTAAACCAGCTTGTCTTCGCGAAAGTCCAGGCTGTCGGATCAGGCCATTGGTTGGGATGAACCACAAACAGACCGCGATCCTGCGCATTGATAATACTGTAAGCTTTTTGAGGATCGTAGTAATGCAACCTCACAAGGTCGTACCAAAGCATACTCTCCATTGCGAACTCTTTGGCGCGTTCATCAAAGATCACATCCCAGGTCAGCGGACCCTGGAGGCCGATATCATATGCGGGCAATCCAGCTCTCGTGTGAACTGCATTAAAGTACTCGAGTGCCTTCACATCCGTTGTTGAAGCTGCGTTTCCGAGAGCGGCTTCTGCGTAGATCAGGTACATGTCGGCAAGCCGCAGCATGTAGGTGTTGTTGGGATAGCGCTGACGATCGGCCTGACCATCGAGATCACGTGCTTTGCCCACAACATACTTTTTGATGCTTGCGTAGCTGTTGTCACCAGTCGCGTCTGGCGCAGGAAATACCAGAGGTACTTGCGAACTTGTGCCATCCGGATTATTCTTGGTCATGCTGATCTCCGGATAAGTGAATCCCGGAAGCATAAATGTTGCCTTGAGCCTTTCATCAAGCGTGAATCCAGGAGTACTACCGTTGTTTTGGATCAGCCCATCGTATTTACTCAACAGCCACCACGTTGCACTGAGGTCTCCGCCCCAACCATCACCGTTCGCAGCGATGTCGTTGCTGTAAGTGATCTGCGACACCATCGTATTCGAAGCCTCGTAACCATTAGGCGAAGTTGTGAACACCCATTGCAACTCAAAAAGGGATTCGTTGTTGTTGTCGTAAGGATACTTGAAAAGGTCTGCATAATTGTCGAGCAATGACTTCCCGCTCATGGTGATAACACGCTCGGCATACTCTTTAGCTTTGTCAAGGTGTTCCTGGTCCCGCCCACCCGGTGAAGCATTCAAGCCTGCAAGTGTGAGGTGTGTGCGTGCGAGCATTCCTTCAGCCGACCATTTTGTAATGCGGCCAGGTTGTATTGACTGATCGAGCAAATTCTCTGCAGCGAATTCATAATCGCGTTTGATGAATTCCCAAACCGATTCTACGGTGTTTCGCCTCAACCCTGGGCTTGACAGGTAGTCAAGATTGTTTTCGATGATGGGCACACCACCATAGTTCATAACGAGATGTGTGTAGGCCGTGGCGCGCATAAACCGTGCTTCAGCGATCGCGTGGTTTTTGATCTCAGGCGAAACGTCTGAACTCGCATAAGTGTTGATGTTGTGAATGATCAGGTTAGATTGACCGAGGATCACAAAGAAAGCCTGGTATGCTTGTTCATTCGGTTCTGATACATCGGTGATGTTGAATTCAACGGCATCGCGATCTCCCCATGCACGAAAAACTGAGCCTCCGCGAATATCACCAAGCTTGAAATTTGCTTTGTCAACATACGACTTCCAGGCTGCGCTGTAAAGGGGCGCGGTTCCGGCAAGAACTTGCTCATCGGTCTTGTAGAAGTTAGCGTCTACGAGCCGGTCTTGTGGCGGTGTGTTCAGGAAATCATCAGAGCATCCCGTGATCCACAGTGATATCGCCAGTATTGCGAACAAAATATAGTTGCGTTTCATGATGTTGTTCATTTTAGATTTAGAAGTCGACCCCCAGGTTGAAAGTATAAACCGGAGTCAATGGGTAACGCCCATAGTCAACTCCCATAAAACCCTGTGCTTGCGCAGCATTCGGGCCTACGTAGGCGCCAACCTCTGGATCATACCCTGAGTAACCTGTTACCGTAAATGCGTTCTGCACACTCACGCCAACCCTTACACCACTCACAACTTTTTGATTTCCGAAGATGTTACGTGGAAGATTGTAGCTCAGCGTAATATTCTTCACTCTCATGTAAGAACCGTCTTCAAGGTACTTGTCGGTGAGGCGATCATAGTTTCCGTTGAGGCTTGAGGAAGAAATGCGGTTGATTGTAGTGCCAGGGTTCTCCAGGTAAGGATTGCCTTCGTCATCGGTTGCTACGCGTGCATAATCGAGTGCTTCAACAAACATGTTCCTTCCGAGGTTGATGTTGTTCGGGTTGTTGTTCTGGTAGCGCAGGTAGTTATACACTTTGTTACCATAGCTTGCCGTGATGAGAATGCTGAGGTCGAAACCTTTGTATGAGAAATTGTTTGTGAAACCCCCAAACCATTTTGGCCATGGGCTTCCAAGGAACGTCCGGTCATCGGCAGTGATCTTTCCGTCAGGTACGCCATCGGGACCGCTAACGTCTTTGTATTTCACATCGCCAACCCAGATAGCGTTCGGGCCTGCAGGTTGCAGGTTGCCGTTGTTGTCAACAGGTCGCGGGCTGTTTTCAACTTCTTCACGGCTCTGGAAAATTCCTTCCTCCTTATATCCATAGA
The DNA here is from genome assembly GCA_966080355.1 of uncultured Chryseosolibacter sp. GTDB lineage: Bacteria > Bacteroidota > Bacteroidia > Cytophagales > Cyclobacteriaceae > Chryseosolibacter. Next base: position 4,780 of record CBHROW010000037.1, on the reverse strand, counting down.
ATAACCATGGTGCGTAGCCAACTTGTGCGCGTTGTGCAAAGTTTGCGAGGAACCAGTCTGGGCCTTCGCGGGTAATATGATTCGAGCCATTCGTCAATGCGGTGATCTTTGTTTTGAAACCTGACATATTGAGGTTCGAAGTCCACTTGAAGCCGTTTTGATTTACATTCACTGTATTGATCGCGAAGCTCCATCCCACGTTTTGAAGTGAACCAACGTTCACGATGGGTGCCCCAACAGCCGCATCACCGCGGGTACCCATATACCATGGAAGCTCGCTTTGAAGGATCAGGTTGTCGGTTTTCTTGATATAGTAGTCGGCATCGACCTGAATACGGTTGTCAAACAATCCGAATGTAAGGCCGAAGTTGTTGGTCGAAGTTTCTTCCCATTTGTAATCGGGATTGGGATAGTTCGCGGGACGGAAGCCTGAACCCCATTCAGTCGGAAGTGCATCGGCAAATGCTCCGTAGATCGCGCCACTGGGTCCTTGATTTCCGGTGAGGCCTGTTTCATATCGAAGGCGCAGGTCACTGATAAAATTCGCTTTGAAAAAAGATTCTTCCGAAATGCGCCATGCAGCAGAAACTGAAGGAAAGTAACCCCACTTGTTCGCTGGACCGAAATTCACAGAACCGTCTGCGCGAAAGGCCGCAGTCACAATGTATCGATCGTTGAAATTGTAGTTAAGGCGACCGAGGTACGATTCCATAGCCCATGTGCCCTGACCACCTGCGTTGCTGGCATTCGCAGAAGCTCCTGCATTCAGGTCGATCACTTCGTTGGTCAGAAAACCCGTGCGGGCGCCACGAAGATTTTTCCACTTCGACTGCTGCGCTTCATGCGTCACCATCGCGTTGATGTGGTGACGGTTTAATTGTTTGGTGTATTGGAGGGTTTGGCTCCAGCCCCAATACGTGCTCAGGTTGTGGTTATTCTCGAGATACGCATTCGCGTTCTGCTGCCAGCCGAATTTGTAGGTTGGCAGATAGTATGTCGAAGTTGAGAATCCGATGTCGGTGTTGAAGTTCGTTCTCACTTCGAGCCCATCGATGATCTTGATGCCTGCGTTCAACCCACCAAGCAGTCTTCTGCGCGCCTGATCGTTTGTGGAAATATTAGCAAGGCCAACGGGATTTGGTGGCGCGAATTGCTCCGCGCTGCTATTGGTGACGTTACCTCCGCCATATGTTCCATCAAGGTTCTTCACCGGGATTTGCGGACCGAGTTGTATCGCGTTTACGATCAGGTTGTTTCCATTCAGGTTATTCGCTGCCAGTTTTTCATTGGTCTGCGCATAGTTAACGTTCGCACCAAGTGTAAACCAGTTGCGGGGTTTGATGTCAAGGTTAAGACGTGTAGACGTGCGATCGAAACCTGATCCCAATGCTATACCATCCTGTAGCATCCGCTCACCCGAGAGATAAAACGTTGTCTTGTCTCCGCCACCGCTCAGGCTGAGCTGATGTTTTTGCATGGCAGCCGATTTGAACAACGCATCCTGCCAGTTGGTACCGTTGCCGAGAATCGAAGGATCTCGAAAATCCTCACGCACTTCGCCTCCGGCAATTCCCTTGTATTCATTTTCCATCTGCGCATACTGACGGAGGTTCATTACATCGAGCTTTTGTGGCTTCGATTGAATGCTGTACATTCCTGTATAAGATATTTTTACATCACCTGATTTTCCTCGCTTGGTTGTGATCAGTACAACACCGTTGGTTGCACGTGAACCGTAGATCGCGGTAGCTGATGGCCCTTGCAGGATCTCCATGGATTCGATATCGGACGGATTGAGTGTAGAGAGTGGGTTGTCACCGGCAGTTGAGGTCGACCCCTGGATCTGAACCCCATCGACAACGTAGAGCGGTTCATTGCTTCCGCGGATGGAATTGATACCGCGAATGTTAACAGAAATGCCTCCACCAGGCGCTCCTGTGTTTTGCGTAACATACACACCAGGCGATCTTCCTTGTATCGCCTGATCGATCGTGGTGTTGACGGTGCGTTCGATGTCGCGCGATGTGATCGAAGATTGCGCAGTGGTAAGATCGGTCCTGCGCATTTCACCGTAACCTACAACAACAATCTCCTGAAGTGCTTTCACATCTTCAGCAAGCTGAATTTTCATGCTGGTCTGATTGCCAACCGTTACTTCCTGTGACGTGTAGCCGATAAAGGAAAAGATCAGCACATCAGTTGGACTGGCTTCGATCGCGAAATTTCCTTCGCCATCGGTAGAAGTTCCGGTACTTGTGCCTTTCTTCAGCACGTTGACGCCTGGCATCCCCGCACCGGAAGCATCCGTCACTTTTCCGCTCACTGTTTGCGACTGCCCAAACGCAGATGCGCAAACCGTTACCAGAAGTAAGATGGAAGCGATTTTACTCAAGCTTCGGTAAACGTTTTTCATAATTAAGGGTTAGAGTTAAGGTTTGATTGGTTTTGAAAGTTTTTGATGCGGGTAGCCTCAGGAGACGTTGGCTGCATCTCACTGAGGTGTTTATGCTACCCAAACCATTTTTGTGTTTCAACACGATAAATCAATCGATTGCTTAAAATTAGGGTCAACACACGTTTGCGGAGGTATCGTTTTGTTTCTGTTTAGGGTGCATTAGGTTAACGGATGGGGTCAGGATGTTTATTTCTGATGACGTTTCAACTCCTGCATAACTGTAACCCATCCAAACTATGCGGCTGAAATTCATCGACTTAAGGTCAATTTGACTATTTCTGAATAGTAGCCACCCCGTTGTGGGTTAGGCAGCAGGCATCGGGAATTAGAAATTAGGGATTGCGTATTGGGTTCTCTTGAGTCGCCAGGCCTATTTAATTGCCCCGGCCTTTTAATTGTCGGGCCTTTCAATTGCCCGGCCTTTCAAGGCCGGTATCAGATAATATATTTGAAGATGCCGAGGATTGAAATGGTAATGGCTACGTATAACAGCACTTCAGCGGCCAGCAGTAGAATCCTGTTTCTTTTTGTTTTTGACTTCATGCGCATGCAACGCACAAAAGTATGATCACGCACACCAGAGTCAGGTGCATCAAATCATCATATGTAGGTTATAAAATGTTTATGAAGACAGATCTGACTTCACTTTTTTGCTCGAAGCATAGGCCGAGGGAAGTATGTGATATTCTTCCTTGAAGTACTTTGCAAAGTATTTCGGGTTGTTAAAGCCCACCTGGTATGCGATCTCCGAGACGGTGCATTGGCTCTTCTCAAGCAGTTGTGCCGCGCGTTGAAGGCGAATGGAACGAATGAATTCGATCGGACTTTTACCGGTCAATGACAGGAGTTTCTTATACAATAGCACCCTGCTCATCCCCATCAGTCTGCTGAGCTCTTCCACAGAAAAGTCTGCATTAGAAATATTTCTTTCCACGGCTTCCACAGCGGATTTAATGAATTTTTCATCCAGGGATGTGATCTGCACTTCGCTAGCCTGCACGCTCAGATGTTTCTGGAAATGCTGTTGAAATAGCTGACGCTGATGGATCAGGTTGCGAATTCGCGATTGAAGAATGTCAAAGTTGAATGGTTTTGTAATGTAGTCGTCTGCACCGAACTCGAAGCCTTGGATCTTCTGCTCGGAAGCGTGACGGGCGGTGAGTAAAATGATCGGAATATGCGATGTATGCCGATCGCTCTTCAACTCCTTGCAAAGCTGTACGCCATCCATTCCCGGCATCATAACATCGCTGATGATCAGGTCGGGTATCGATTGAATTGCTTTTTTCAATCCTTGATTTCCATTATCCGCTTCGAGTACCGCGTATTCCGCACCCAACTGGTCTTTCAGGTAATAGCGAAAATCGTCATTGTCTTCTATCAACAGCAGTGTCGGCTTGTCGCCATGCAGTTCTTCATCGCCATGAACCTCTCTGGCACTATCGGCATATTCGAGTTTCACCGTGACACGCTCGAGCGGCAGGAAAACTGAAAAGCAACTCCCTCTCATGGGCTCGCTCACCAATGACATGAAACCTCCGTGAGCCTTGACGAACTCGTTGACTATCGAAAGGCCAATGCCGTTCCCTTCGTTTGACATGGTGTCCGGCAGATCACTTTGATAGAAGCGGTCAAAAACTTTTCCCTGCTTCTCTTTCGCAATTCCGATACCCGTATCCCGAACATCGATGCGAACATAATTCTGCGCATCATGACGTTGCTCCGACAGCTCAACCTCGACTGTTCCTGCCAGTGTAAATTTGAAAGCGTTCGACAACAGGTTAAAGATGATCTTTTCGACCTTATCCTGGTCGAAGTTAGTTTCAAAAGAAGGCATACTGCTTCGGAAATTCAACGCAATATTTTTTTGCTTCGAAACATCGGAGAATGAATAGACCAGCTCGCGAATAAAAGTAACGATGTCGCCCTCCGAGGTACTCACTTTGATTTCCTGGATCTCCACCTTGCGAAAATCGAGCAACTGATTGACGAGGTTGAGTAATCGTCTCGCATTGCGTTGGATCACCTGCAAATGATTTCGCTGATCAGCTGTTGACGAAGTTTGCAGCATATTCTCCAGCGGTGCAAGTATCAGGGAGAGTGGTGTTCGGAATTCATGACTGACGTTGGTGAAGAAACGGATCTTCATTTCATCGAGCTCGTGCATGCGCTTGGCCTCGAGCTTCTCTTGCTGCACCCTGAAGTTCATTCGCTCCCTGCGAACGATCAATGTGCGCGTGATCACAAGCGCAGCAATGATGAGGAATGCATAACAAAAAAAAGCAAGGTTACTTTTCCAGAAAGGCGGAAGCACCGTGATGTTCA
>CBHROW010000036.1:0-22883 GCA_966080355.1 uncultured Chryseosolibacter sp. | reverse complement strand
TGCACTCGGTGCAGTGCTTGTGGCAGAATGGATCAGAGACAAGAAAGGCGTTTTAAATATGGACGACTTCCTGAAATTTTAACGCCAAATCTCCGACTTATTACCCGGAAATAACGGCCAGCACGAATAAGCTATATTTTTCGTTTATTTGCAGGCCTTAAAATGGCATTTAGAATACCGATATCATGAACTGGCAATTTTGGAAGAAACGTCCTGCTGAAGATCAGAATACGAAACCTAAGTCAAAAGCGCGCGAGTGGTGGGACGCCATCCTCTTCGCTGTTGTGGCAGCCACGCTGATCCGCTGGCTCATCATGGAGGCTTACACGATTCCAACGCCATCAATGGAAAATTCTTTGCTGGTGGGCGATTTCCTTTTCGTCAGCAAGTTTCACTATGGTACCAGGACCACGACAACCCCGTTGCAGGTTCCACTCACACATCAAAAGATCTGGTTTACGGAAATACCTTCTTACCTCACGTGGATCAAGTTGCCGCAGTATCGGTTGCCCGGAATCAGCCACGTAAAAAACGGTGATGTGGTGGTATTCAACGTTCCTCCCACCTACCTCAATGACGGCAAAGATTATCCTGTCGATCTGAAGACCAACTACATCAAACGATGCATCGGAATTCCTGGCGACATTGTCGAATACAAAAATCAACAGGCAATGGTCAACGGAAATCCGCTGCCGAATCCTGAGAATATGCAATTTGGTTATCGCGTGGTTTCGAAAACCGAGATCAGCGAACGCAACTTTAAAAAATCTGGCTTTGGTCCGGAGTACTACACCATCCTCGAAAACCGAAATGACGGCAGCTTGGTCAATCGCATCTGGATTACAGAGGCCACTTACCAGCAAATCAAAAGCGACAACCTTTCGTACATTATCTCGATCGAGAAAGAAAACAGAAACGAGATCGACACGTTTCCATACACACCTTACAATCCAACGTTCGGAGAAAAGCGAAACCCGAACATGGCATGGAGCCAGGATAATTTCGGACCGCTTTGGGTGCCGAAGAAAGGTGCAACCATCACGATTAACGATTCAACCCTTACACTATACGGATTCACTATCGTGAAGTACGACCACAACGATGACGCTGAAGTGAAAGACGGAAAGTTGTTTATCGATGGAAAAGAAGTGACCAGCTACACTTTCAATCAGGATTATTATTTCATGAGTGGAGACAATCGTCACAACTCATTGGATTCCCGTTATTGGGGATTTGTACCTGCAGATCACATCGTTGGAAAAGCATTTTTCATCTGGTTGTCGATCGATTCAAATGCGGATTTCTTGCACAAGATCAGGTGGAATAGGTTCTTCAAGCTGATCGATTAGGGCTTTGGCTTTTGGCTATAGCTATGGCTTGGTTGTGCGACTCGCAAGAATAAGCATTGATCAAAATCAGGATATGAGTGCTATGTGATACCACTGGATTTGCACTCGTCTCAATTTTTAAAATTATCCTCTTTCGCTCATAGCTTTTGTCTAATGTTCGGCCAAAGCTCCGAAGTAAAGCGCTTCCAAATTGGGCAGACATAAGCCATTGTCGTTGCCAACAGCCATAGCTACTTCTCACAAATCCTACCACAAGCTAAAAAGCTATAGTCTTTCACCAATTCAAAGCAAAACTCTTCAAAGTACGCACCCATAAGCCATAGCCATAGCCAATAGCCATGGCCATGGCCACTCGCTCACCAGTCAATCTCTTTCAATCCCTTGCTCTTCAAATACTGATTCGCTTTACTGAAATGTTTGCATCCGAAAAAGCCACGATCGGCTGAGAACGGTGATGGATGTGCGGACATCAACACATAATGTTTATTGCGATTGATGATCTCACCTTTCTTTTGCGCATAAGCCCCCCACAGCAAAAACACTACATTTTCTTTCTGATCGGAGATCACGCGAATGACCTCATCGGTAAACGATTCCCAACCTTTGTTTTGGTGCGAACCTGGCGATGAGGCGCGAACTGTTAGTGTCGCATTCAACAATAGCACGCCCTGCTCCGCCCAGCGTCCGAGGTCACCTGATGCCGGGATCGGCTTGTCAAGATCTTGCTTGATCTCCTTGAAAATATTGACGAGCGAAGGTGGCATACGAACTCCATCGCGCACCGAAAAACACAAACCGTTGGCCTGGCCAATGCCATGATAAGGATCCTGTCCGATGATAACAACCCTCACATCATCAAAGCTGCAACAATCGAACGCACGAAATATCTCGCGCCCAGGAGGATAGACGGTTGTTGTCTGATACTCTGATTTGACGAACGCAATCAGCCGCTCAAAGTAATCTTTTGTAAATTCTCCATTGAGTTTCTCTTTCCACGACTGTGCAATACGAACATCCATTTGGCATGGGTTTTAAAGCAAAATAACTACAGAATACGCAACTGAAATAGCCGGTTGAAAGTAGATTTTCAAGAATTTAAAAATCAAAATTTTATCGGGATTAAGGGAATTCCAAAAAATTGATATTTTTGAGTGGAATGGTAACCGAGATCACACAGGGTATAAAAGTGAGTGTCGAGACTGAATATCAACCGGCATATTCAAGCCCGAATCAATACCATTATGTGTTTACCTATCGCATCACCATAGAAAATCAAAGTGAATACACCATTCAACTGATGCGCAGACACTGGCATATTCATGATGCTGGTTTTACCGTTCGCGAAGTAGAAGGTGAAGGCGTAGTGGGTCAGCAGCCAGTCCTTGAGCCGGGCCAAACGCATCAATATGTTTCCGGCTGCAATCTCAAGTCAGGCATTGGCAAAATGCTTGGAACCTACCAGATGGAACGTGTTGTGGATGGAACAAAAATGCAGGTGAACATTCCCGCGTTCACCATGGTGGCTCCCATTCGCCTCAATTAATATCGTGTCCGATAAATTCTTTCAGGCAAAATCATTCTTGTCGTATTGGCTTGATGCCGTTGACGAGCATTCACTCCATTCCCCATTTTTCTTCGATCTCTATACGCGGATCTACAATCGAAAGGCACACGAGGTTGGGAATGCCGCCTTTGAACGGTTACGAAAGAAGCTGCTGGATGACAGTCGCATGATCCAGACAATCGATCTTGGCTCGGGACGAACTTCAAAAGACAATCGCATCGGTAAGATCGCAGCAGCCGCGATGAGCCCCATGAAACTTTCGTCCTTTTATGCGAGGTTGATCGAGCACATGAAGGCGAAAACGATCATCGAGCTCGGAACCTCATTCGGCATCAACACACTCTACCTGGCATCGCAAAAGAAAAGTCAGGTCACGACATTCGAGGGCTCACCTGAAATTGCCGGCATCGCCAACCTTACATTTCAATTCGCGCAAGCTTCCAATGTAACACTGATCGAAGGCAATATCGATTCCACCTTCCCGATTTTCGTAAACGGCATACGCAAGGCCGATTTCGCGCTGATCGATGCTAACCACCGATATGAGCCCACCATACGTTACTTCAATTTACTGCTCGCCCGTATTCATGAATCGTCTGTTGTTGTTGTTGACGATATTCACTACAATGCAGGTATGAACCAGGCGTGGAATGAACTGAAGGAGCACAACCTGGTCTATGGTTCGGCAGATTTATTCCGATGCGGAATTCTGTTTTTCGATCCATCATTGAACAAACAACACGTTATCTTACAGGTTTAGACGTTGAAATACAGGGCGATATGACCTATTTTTGCAAAGATTTTTTTTATGGATCAACCATCATCCAACAACCTGAAGACCAACTCCGGCATGTCTGAGGAAACCATTCAACCTACACCACGCAGAAATAACAAGACTGCTATTATTATCGCCTTGATGGCCATCGTGATCATCATTCAGGCGATCAAGATCTATCTCGACACGCAGGAAAAGCAGGCAGTCCGCACGGAGCTTACATCAACTGAAGAGGAATTGGCCACCACCATGCAGCGTATGAACGAGCTGCGCAGTGAGCTCGATCAAAAGATCGAAGAAGTAAAAAAGCTAGGAGGAAATGTTGCCGACCTTGAGAAAGCAAAAGCCGAGATCGACAACGAACTCAAGCGCAATAAACGCGCAACCGGAAAAGAGATCAAAGCACTGAAAGATCGCGTGGAAGGTTATGAGTTACTGCTGAAAACGAAAGATGAGGAAATCGAAAAACTCAAATCTGTCAACACCCAATTGCTGACTGAAAACAAGTCATTGAAGACCCAAAAGAATCAGCTTGGAGATTCCATCAATCGACTCAGTCAAACAAAACAGGATCTGCAAAGCAAAGTGACGATCGCTTCTCAACTCAAAGCAGAAAATATAAAGGTGCTTGCTGTGAACGATCGCGGAAAAGAACGTGAATCGCCTTTCAAAAGCCGGCAAGTCGGTAAGCTGAAGATTGAATTCAATATTGCCGAAAATAATGTAGCTCCGATCGAGGGCAAGAAGATCATGATCCGCGTAATCGATGAGAACAACCAGGTGCTGTTCGATGTGGCGCGCGGCTCCGGTACTTTTATTTTCGAAGGGAAGGAAGAGTTTTACACCGCATCGCAAGACATCCTGTTCGATAACACAAAGCAAAAACTGACCTTCATGTATGATAAAGGGTCAGACTACGCTTCGGGAACTTATTCACTCGAGGTGTATACTGACAACTACTTCATGGGGAAAGGGCAGTTTGTAGTGAAATAGCTATGGCTTTTGGCTATGGTCATGGCTGATGGGTGCCGTATTAGAGTTCATCGCCTTGAATCGTTCACAGTTTTCAGTTGACCGTTCACCGTAGTTACTGCTAATTCTGTGAGAGGTTAACCGTCCGCTGTCAATATTTTATTGGCGAGATCTATGGACGTTATTCCAGGTATTGACGAACGAGCCGCACACGCAAACCATGGTTATAGCCAACAGCCATAGCTAATCCTAAGCGTAGCGCTTTCTCAGTGTCTCCAGCATGTGCACATTGATCTCCCACTGATTAGCTACAGGTTGACGTGTATAGGGAATGGCGGGCATATAATCGACAGGACCAAATTCGGTAAGGATAGTCATCAGTTTTCCTTCTTTCTTTTTTCGTTCGATCACTTTGTCCCACCAGGCGAAGTGAGCGTCTACCGCTTCCTTCCATTCGGGAGCGCGCGGATCATTGACCTGAGGCCCTTCACTATGACCAATCCGGGCGTGAATATGATCAACGCGATCGAGTGTCATGGCTAATGTTTCCTGCTGATCTTGCAAAAGCGATTCATGCACGTTACACCAATGCGAAACATCGAAGGTAACACGCAAGTCAGGATGTTTCTCCATGTACTGACGTCCAACAGGAGCGGCATATAAGATTCTTGAACGATGCGTCTCATGATATACCGGCACGCCCGATGACTTCGAAACCTTCGTAGCAAACTCAATAAATTTGCTGTTTTGTTCAAACGAGAAATGGTCGCGCCCCGAATGACAGTTAATGTATACCGGTTTTTGCGAGGCTGCGCCTTCAAGAGCAGCTTTGAACTGTTCAAGGTGCTTTTGTGGATCGCTCTCCCACCCGCCCACGAGAAAACCGAATTTCAATCCATATTTTTGGAATGCATCGAGCAGTTCTTTGCGTTGTTTTTCTTCGGATGGAAACCATACTTCAGCGCCATCATAACCCGCCTCTTTGAGCCTGGCAGCAAATGATTCCCACGAACCCGAATAGCCCCAGTTAGTGCCGAAGATCAGCAATGAAAAGCCTGGAGCATTGGAAAAACCGAGCGGTTTAGCGAGCGATTCAAGGCTGTTAAGCGCGAGTGTTGATGCAGTCATGGTGGTGATCCCGAGGAATGAGCGTCTGTTAATGGGCATGGTCGTGTTTCGAAACAAAGTAGAAAATAGTAGGCAGTAGGCAAAATCCCGATGGAATCGGGATCAGTAGGCAATGACGTGGAGTGGATTCACGATTTTCCTCGTAAATATTTGCTGAAACGATCCCTTCAATATATTGATTATGAGCAAATTAAGTTGAAAATTGCCTACTGGCCCGCCTTGGCGGGCATTGCCTACTGCCTACTATTGAGGCGAGGGCGGACTAAAATCTAGTGAAACTTTCAAAATTCACACACAACCCCTATCTTTGCCGGCTCAAAATCTTAAAAATACATTATGAACAATTACGAGACGGTATTCATTTTAAATCCCGTTTTGTCTGAAGACCAGGCAAAGGATACTGTCGAAAAGTTCGTGAAGGTGTTGAAGAAGGCGAAAGCTGAAATCCTCAACACAGAACAGTGGGGCTTGAAGAAGATGGCTTATCCCATCAACAAAAAGTCAACTGGTTTCTACAACCTCATCGAATTTGCGGCAGAACCAACTGTGATCAACACACTCGAAACCGAGTACAGACGAGACGAATCTGTAATGCGTTTTCTGACCACGGTGCTCGATAAGCACGCGGTTACTTACAACGAACGCAGACGCAAAGGCGAATTCAAAAACAAGGAAAGAAAAGTACGCAAAACCGAGGAGGAGCCAGCATAATGACACTGATGAACGAACCTATCAAGCGCGCAGAAGTAAAACCGAAGTACTGCCGCTTCAAGAAAAACGGTATCAAGTATATCGACTACAAAGATCCTGACTTCCTGCTCAAGTTTATCAACGAGCAAGGTAAGATCCTTCCCAGAAGACTTACCGGCACCAGCCTGAAGTTCCAGAAGAAAGTGGCACAAGCTGTAAAGCGTGCGCGTCATCTGGCGATCCTTCCTTATGTTGGTGATTCTTTGAAGTAATCGTTGAACCTTAAAAGAGAACGAACATGGAAGTAATACTGAAACAAGACGTTGCAGGACTTGGCTATAAGAACGACATCGTGAAAGTAAGACCGGGCTATGGTAACAACTACCTCATCCCGAACGGCTTTGCGCTTATCGCAAATGACTCCAACAAAAGACTGGTGAACGAGAACGTTCGTCAGGCTGCGCACAAGGCTGCCAAGATCAAGCAAGATGCAGAAGCACTTGCCGCAAAAGTTGGCGACCTCACCATCGAAATCAAAACCAAAGCAGGTGAAAGCGGAAAGATCTTCGGAGCAGTTACTGCGCTTCAGATCTCTGACGCACTGAAAGCAAAAGGCTTCGACATCGATCGCAAGAAAGTAGTGTTGAAAGAAAGCCCTAAGCAATTGGGCATCTACCCTGCCATCCTTGACCTTCACAAAGAAGTGAAGCACGAGATCAAGGTAAAGGTTGTTGGCGAGTAAGAGTTAGTTAATTTGGAATATGGTAAAACCCCGGTGAAGGTCATCGGGGTTTTTTGTTTCCTAACGCTTCGACATTCACTCATATTCGGTCCTCTACATTTGCATTCATTCACCAACCTGGTCAGCACATCATTAATCAGGTAGTCAATTAGCACATCATCTGCAACTAACATCCGCGCTGAGATACTTCAGCCTCGCGTGACATCAAATGGACCTGCCAAAGGATCCACTACACCCAACGATGCCTATTTTGTGCTTCAAAAACGAATGGCCATAGAAAGATCTATTGATCGCTTTGCGGGATGTTCGGAAAAGTTTCTGCATCTGTTAAGCCTGAGCCATGCCGGAATCTACTTTTAGATAGATTGATTTTAAACCCTCTCAAAATGAAAAAACTACCATTACTTATTATCGTGGCCTGCTGCGCGTTAAACTCGTGTACACATGACGATCCTGTCTCACCGAATGTAAACAGTATATCGAAATCTTTGTTGGACGCTGCGAAAGACTGGCACTATCAACAAACTCATCAAGACGAATCTCCGCTCGGAAGATTGAGTAACGAGAAGAAAGCCATTCTTACACCTAAATTCAAACAAGCGAAATCGAAATCATTTGCAAACGATGTATTGCTCTACATACCTGCCATGGGATTCGATTTAGAAAATGATGAAGTTGCTCTCGTGAGGGGCTTCATTTTTCAGGCCCGTGGCAATAAAATTCTGGACGGTAAAATTGTTGAGATCTACAGCGATCCCGACTACCTTTCTAATCATGAGGACATACTCGAAAGATTAATAAACGGTAAGCTTGGTGACTTCACTGGAAAAATCATTTTTTACGATGTCAACTATAATTTTGTTCATGGACAGATTTTTCAAAGTGGCAAAAGGGTACGGGGCGTTCCTCAGCTTGGGTACAAACCGATGGATGCAACGCGCCAGCTTTCATCGGGACGGACGATGGATTACATGGTTGATGTATACATGGTTACGTACTTTAGTGATGGAACTCAATCGTGGGATTATCTTTACAGCTACTGTGTTGGGTGTGGCGGATATGGCTACGGAGAAAATCCGGGTAGCGGTTACATAGATCCGAGTACGCAGGGACTATCATCCGGCCATGAAGAAGTAATCGTGGAAAACAATGTCCAAACCCCTTGCTTAGCAGATTTGATTGAGTCCATCCGATCAGCAGAACTTCAAAATAGAATTCAGCAAATGTTCACGCAACTATTTGACAATACTACAACCCTTCGAGGCTTCATTTTCACCGAAGGAAATAATATGACGGAGCCTGCAAGTACCAGAGTGGATAGCTGGGCGCCTCTCCAGATTACAACAACTTTGAATACGGCCGTGCTTTCAAATGCGTCCGAAGAGTATACGACAATCGTAATTTATCACGAAATAGTGCATGGAATTTTGTATGCACAGGGAAAGCAAGGTGACCTTCAGCACGCTGAAATACTGGAAAACTACATTAACGACCTCGTCAATGCAGCCATTGACCTTTACCCCAACCTTTCAGTGCAGGATGCAAGAGCGATTGCCATGAACGGACTTGCAAACATTTCGGGTTCCCAGGCTTATCAAGACGTTGCGGCCAATTTTGGATTGACCTTGACAACTATTGCCCAAATTAGTCTTTCGTATAGAAGGGATAATAGGCCTGGAAATCAACCGAACGGCACTCCTTGCGGGAATTAAACCACCGATTTTGAATTATGAAGTTGCGCGGATATATGTATGTGGTTGCTTTCCTTGTGATTCTGCCGTTATGTTCTTGCTTAGCCCAGGAGATTCGTGCCATGGCTAAGTTCGATTATGACGGCAACGAATTCACTCCTGGCATCGATAAATTTATTCGCCAAGACGGACACGGCACGCTGAATATTTATGTAGCCAATTATATAGCAAGAGAATTGAAGCTGTATAGCGATACTGTTTGTGAAACCGGCATAGCCCTTGTAAAATTCAAGCTTACAGGGAAAGATGGTGTAACCGATGTAGCCTGCACAAAGTATACTCCCCCTGCCCTGGCTAAAGTGTACAAGGAAGCCGTGCAAAAAAGCTCAAAATACTGGAGAGTAACACGTGATATCGACATGTACTACGTCTTGCCAGTTCACTACAACTATAAAACACGTTGCGGGGAATTGATTGAGAATAAAAAAGGTCAACACTGGAATGAAATCATTTTTTATTTCGATGACGGTACCTCGCTGGAGGAAACCACATGTGTTATTTTAAGGTCGGTCTGGAACACTACAGGAGTAAACGAAACCTTTTGGCCACCATTGCCAAAAAAAGAGAGGTGAGAGCTTTAGCGCTGGAAACTGCACATGATGAGAGGTCGATCTAATATTTTCAACCGCAACTCTTGCTGTTGGCATTCTTTCCAACCTGCAACTGCTTTGCCAATACGATCCATTTTGCGCTGAGACCGATATTTTACAGTCTAAAGATTAGAAAGCAGACCTGCATGCCGATTGAGACTCAAGATGACAAATGGCGCTGGCCTTCATACCTTAGCTTTTTCGCCATTCTCGCAGTTCTTGGCACAAGCTGCGTGTACTGCCCGTGTATTGCGGATGGCGTGAATAGATTCAAAAGCATTTGGTTCCTGATTTGCATAGGCTTACTATGTTTTTGTGTTGCTATACCTTTTCTGAAGGGTGACCATTTGGTGCGAATGAACAAGATCGATCTCCTGGTCGCCACCTACTTAATACTAATCTTACTCAATAACATTTGGCGGGGATCTTCGATCGTGTCGCGGATAAACCTTGAAACATTCGGACTACTAACCTTCTATTTTTTTTCAAGAACGAGAGTGAGAAACCATGGGGGTTTATTTGAGTTAACATTGTTGTTTATAAGTGCATTCCAAATAAGCGTTGCCGTTTTGCAATTCTTTGAATTCATCCCCTCGTACAACAACTACTTTAAGATTACGGGATTTTTCGACAACCCCGGTCCGTTTGCTATTTATCTCGCAGCGTTGATGGTTGCATGTCTGGCATTCTCATTTTTTAGTACCTCAATGCCTAGGAGAACGATTGGCTTGACGCTTTTTTTTTGAGCGTACCGGTACTTATAATCACCTTTTCCCGCGCAGCATGGATAGCCGCATTGGCAGGAGCGCTTTTCATGCTGGAATTGAGATTTCTTTTTATCCGAAAATCATTTCGGGCGATGGCTACTGCCTGGAAGATCGTCAGCATTTGCTTAGTCACAATTCTTATTGTACTGATGTCTTTGTGGTTCTTTTCCATCAAGAAAAACTCTGCCGTTGGGCGCTTATTAACATGGAAAGTAACCACAAACTTGATCAAAGATCACCTTGTCTGGGGTGTCGGCTCTGGTAATTTTTCAGCTACATTATTTAAATATCAATCGCGATATTTCGCTCAACATCCAAAGCTAGTTGCAACAGAAGGTCAATTGGCAGACGAAACATGGTATGCGTTCAATGACCTTTTACAAATTACGGCCGAGCAGGGTATCGTTGGACTAGCGCTATTCGTCTGCTTGCTGCTCAACTTGGTTAGATCTGAGAACGTACATGACAGTAGCAGTTCATGCGCGGAAATAATTGCCTCAAAGGGGATGACAATTGCCGTCATTTGTGCCGGTATGTTTTCTTATCCATTGACATTACTACCTTTTCAAATACTTTTTTTACAAAATGTCTCTGTTCTTTCGTCCTGTCGCGGGCAATTCAACACCTGGCCAATATTTTTAAGATTTCCGTGTTTTGAAATAAAGAACGTACTGCCCATTGCATGCTGCTCCATCATGGGCTCTTTTTTCGTTTCCATAGGAATAAATCTTTACAGCGGGTTTCGAGAAATGCGCTTTGTAGAGGAAGGGAGAATTCGAAATAGATCGTTCGGGTTGTCTACAAATTATCCGTTCCTGTTGCAAGATTCCAGGTTTGTTGTTCTATATGCAAATGACCTGATTGCCACTGGCGAATTTAACAAGGCGATTAAACTGTTGGAATCAGCGAAAGCCTTTTGTCCAGGCAAAAATCTCTTTTATACTCTGGCGATGGCCTATAGATATTCAAATAAAAATGAAAAGGCGGAAGAGCAGTATGTCTTTATAGAAAATGCGCTACCTGGACACATGCGGCCCAGGTATATGCTCGCAAAACTCTACTACGAAACCGGCCAGACCGCGAAATGGAGAAGCAAAGCTTTTGAGGTAATAAATTTCAAGCCTAAGATTGATTCGAACTTTACAAAAGCCATGGTGTCTGACATCAAAGCTTGCACTGCTCAGGGCGATTGAACGATCACAAGCGCGAATGCTTTGTATTTCCGCAAAATTTCTTTGTCAATTACCCTTCTTTACCGCTTAGAAACTTTGATCGTGTTCTCTCCAACTCTCACTATATACAACCCCGCATGCAGTCAGCCATGTATATCACGACTAATCGATCCGCTGCTAACCTCGAAAGTCCTTTGTTGCAGAATTAATTTTGCTCATCAACACAAGCGAGACGGCACCGAATAAAACCTGGGTTGCACCCAACATAGTAACCAGATTATTTCCGCACACTGTACACTCCGGCTCCGGTGGACGCGGCCCCCTGATAATAATAATGATGACGCCTCCTATAATAATGATTATTATTACAAGGACTCTTACCAATGCGATTCGTGTCATTTGCTTTTGGGTTTTTTTTCTGCCTACTCTTCAACGGATTTTCGGCTTACTCCGTATTTGATCTGATTTGTTATCGCTTGTAATCATTGTCCGAAATTGTGCAAAAAGATCCGTCAGCGCCATCCCATTAAATTGGGATAATGCATGTTGTTTTTCACGTGTTAACTCACGCCCTTCTTATGAATAGACATATGGCTGCCGATTATAGCAGCTTCAGGATCTCCCGAATCGAGCTTACCTCTCTAAAATTTTCGTGTTCGATCGTATGATCGATCTTTTCATGTTCCCATGTAATATGAAACGGGACGTGAATAGCATGACCTCCGATGTTGAGAACAGGCAACACATCCGACTTCAATGAATTGCCAATCATCAGAAATTCGCCAGGGGCGATGTCGAGGTGCTTGATAAGCTTTTTATAATCTGCTTCTCTTTTATCAGACATGATCTCAATGTGATGGAAGTAATGCTCCAGTCCAGATTTCCTCAACTTGCGTTCCTGGTCAAGGAGGTCGCCCTTTGTGGCCATCACCAGCCGGTATTTTCCTTTCAGCGATTTCAAAACGTCTTCAACGCCATCGATCATCTCGATCGGCTTTTGCAACAACATTTTTCCTTCGTCAATGATATTCTCGATGACGTGTAGCGGAATAGTTTTGTCGGAAACACGCATGGCCGTCTCGATCATCGACAGAATAAATCCTTTTATCCCATAACCATAGAGCGTTAGGTTGTCGATCTCGGTCTTCAACAACTCCCGGGCTACTGTATGTTCGGGAAGATAGTCCTGGAACATTTCGAAAAATCTGTTTTCCGTTTCGCGGAAATATGGTTCGTTCACCCATAAAGTATCGTCAGCATCGAATGCAATAACCTGAATCGCCATGTGATCAAGTTATCTCTTTTTTTTTGACTATTTTCGGCCGGAATGCTCCGTGTATTTATTTCTGGTTTGTTGTTATTGGTTGCTGCAGTTCCAGGCGCTGCGCAGGTTATTCAGTCGGCTCTTGTTCACGTTAGAAATGCTGAGCCGCGTGAGTGGTCAGACTTCCCTGAACGCGCTGATAAGAACAAACTTATCCTCAATTTTCCATCGTCTGTCAACACAACAACATTCGCGCTGGAGCTTCGGCAGATAGACGTGAAGGCCTTGTGGCAGGTATTGTTAAATGGCGTGAGGATCGGCTCTCTCATTCAGGACGAAAACGACATGAGATTGTATTTTGATATTTCACCAAAACTGCTTCGCCAACAGAACAAACTCGAGATCTTCACCGAAGAGAAAACGCCTGACGATATCCGAATTGGAGAAATTATAATACACGCTCAACCGAAGTCAGCTATCCTATCCGAATCTTCTGCCGAACTCGAGATCCATGACAAGAGCTCCAATCAACTTTTACCTGCACAACTTACCATCACTTCGCGCAATCATGTTCTTCAGCCAGTAGCAGCAGACCAGCAAAGCCGGCTTGCGCTCCGGCCTGGTCATATATACACCGCTAACGGGAAAATAGCTGTCGATCTGCCTGCTGGAAAATACGTGATGTATGCTTCACGGGGTTTTGAATATGGTGTCGACTCGGTTCTGGTCGATCTCAAACCAGGTATGAAATTCAAAAGAACGTTTTTAATTGCAAGAGAAGTCGATACACAAGGTTTGATCAGCTGCGACACCCACGTGCATACGGCTACACATTCAAAACACGGAGATGCAACAGACAAAGAACGCGTAATCACCCTCGCTGGCGAAGGTATTGAACTTCCGATCATCACCGATCATAATCAGCATGTCGATCTCAAAGCGGAAGCCCTCGATGCCGGTGTTATGCCCTGGTTTACATTGGTTACCGGCAACGAAGTAACTACCAGGGTGGGGCATTTCAATATCTTCCCTACTGATCCTGCGAAAGCAGTAGCCAACGCCAATGTCAGCGACTGGAAAGCACTGTCTGAACAATTCAACTCCGACCGAGGACAAGTCATCATCCTCAATCACGGTCGTGACGAACACAATAACTTCACACCGTTCGATCAGACAATCTATCTTCCGCTTTCCGCACAACGCCTTGATCGCCAGCCTGTATTTTTCAACGCGATGGAGATCTTGAACTCGGGTTCGCAGCAATCCGCCCTCACAGAGCTGTTTCACGATTGGATGGCCATGCTCAACCATGGTAACGTGATCACACCCATTGGCTCCAGCGATTCGCACGATGTAAGCCGCTTCATTGTGGGACAAGGCCGGACCTATATTGAAGCCGATGACGTGAATCCGGGAAAAATTGATGTGCGATCGGCAATCAAAAACATTCTCGATGGCAAAGTAAATGTGAGCTGTGGTTTACTGACCCGTCTCACAGTAGAGGGGCAATTTGGCCCAGGGCGACTTGTTACACCTCGCGATAGCGTTGATGTGAACATACTCGTGACGGGACCGTCATGGAGCGATGTTTCACGCGTGACGCTTTATGCGGATGGCAAGGAACTGATTCAACGCCAGATCAAAAAGATCAAGCATGGTCCGCTGCGATATGAACTGCAGCTGAAATTGCCTGCGCCTAATCATGACGTTTATCTCGTGGCCGCAGCAGAAGGCGATGCTCTGAAAGTTCCCTTTTGGCCGCTCGCAAAACCGTATCAACCGAAATCTCCGCAATGGAAAGCAAAATGGTTTGGAACCAGTGGCGCTGTGTGGATCGATGGTGATAAAAACGGCAAACGCGAAACTGCTTTCGACTACGCAAAGAACGTAGTCGCGCGATCAAATGATGATTATTCGGTAGCGGCAGGTCTATTGAAGCGTTATGATGAGGCGGTCGCCATACAGGTTGCAACAATCCTTTATTTACGCGGGCTGGATTTCAAGTCGTTCGAGATCACACAAGCGATGACGCAAGCGAACTCCGCGACCCGCCAGGCATTTGAAAAAGTGTCGCGGGATTTCTCCAACCAGCAACAGGCGATGCAGAGTAGGTGAAAATGTGCGATGTACGGTGTGCGAAGTGCTGGATGCACATCGAACTTCGTACCTCGCACATCGCCACATCTCAAAACAACCACCTCACAAACGCTTCCATCGCCTCGTATTCTGCAAGACCGAGTGCGTTGTATGCCGCTGCTGTTGCATGGTTGCGATCTTCCGCGCGCATCCAGAATTCGCGCTTGTCGCTGCCGGGAAACATGGCGCTGTCTTTTTGCGACTGGTGTTTGAAAACTGCCCTGCGTTTACGCATCAGCTCATCGGGACTAAGTGGTACAGCCATTTCAATTTGATCGATGTCCCATTCCTGCCATGCACCACGGTACAACCACACCCAGCAATCTTTCATCCAGGGCTCGTTCTTCAAACGTCTCACCGCTTCCATAATGGCTGCGAGGCAAACGCGGTGGGTTCCATGCGGGTCTGAAAGGTCACCTGCTGCGTAGATCTGTTGCGGTTTCACCTTTGTGATGAGATCGACAACGAGCTTGATATCTTCTTCACCGAGTGGCTTCTTTTTCACGGCCCCGGTTTCATAGAAAGGCATGTCGAGAAAATGCATCTGGTCATCAGGAATTCCCACGTAACGACCTCCTGCTTTCGCTTCTCCCCTGCGGATCAAGCCTTTTATTTTCAATACTTCGGCACTATCGTTTTGCCCTGGACCTTTCTCGCGAATGGATTGGACGGTCTTCTGATAGAATTTTTCGCCATCGGCCTTGCTCAATCCGAACTCTTCATTGAAGTCTCGCACGAAATCAGCAAAACGAACGGCATCGTCATCGAACACTGCAATGTTTCCTGATGTTTGGTAAGCAACATGAACTTCGTGTCCTTGATCTACAAGGCGAATAAACGTTCCTCCCATCGAGATCACATCATCATCAGGGTGAGGTGAAAAGATGATGGCACGTTTTGGAAATGGATTTGCACGTTCAGGGCGATGCGAGTCATCAGCATTCGGTTTTCCACCGGGCCAACCTGTGATCGTATGTTGAAGGTCATTGAACACTTTGATGTTTACTTTGTAAGCAGAGCCATACTCGGTGATGATATCGCCCATACCGTGCTCCATATAATCGTGATTGGTGAGCTTGAGCACGGGCTTGCCAAGTTGGAGGCACAACCACACAACAGCCTTACGAATAAGCTTGTCGTTCCAGTCGATCGTGTCGAGCACCCATGGCGTCTTCTTGCGAACCAATTCCGATGACGAAGCTTCGTCCAGCACCACAAGACAGTCGGGATGTTTCTGCAAAAACGAAGAAGGTATCTGATCAGTGACGGGACCTTCAACCGCTTTCTTGATGACAGCAGCTTTTCCCTCACCCCATGCCATCATGAACACCTTCCGGGCCTTCATGATCGAGCCAACACCCATCGTTATCGCTTTGCGAGGAACGTTTTCTTCGCCAAAGAAATCGCTCGCGGCATCGATACGCGTCACCTGGTCGAGCGTGACGAGACGCGTCAAAGATTTTTCTGTCGAACCAGGTTCATTGAAACCGATGTGCCCCGTGCGACCGATACCCAATACCTGAATATCTATTCCTCCCAGCTGATCGATCATTTTTTCGTAGTCGCGGCAAAAATCACCGACCGCTTCTTTCGCCAACGTTCCATCGGGGATATGAATATTCTTTTTCGGAATGTCGATGTAGTTGAAAAGGTGCTCATTCATGAACCGGACGTAGCTCTGGATCGAATCCGGCTGCATCGGATAGTATTCATCGAGATTGAACGTATGAACATTCTTAAAACTCAAGCCATCCTTCTGATGCATCTTGACAAGCTCTGCATAAACGCGTGTTGGCGTTGATCCCGTGGCTAGTCCCAGTACACAAGGTTTATTTTCCTTTTGCGTTGCCTTGATCTTTGCAGCGATCTCATTCGCAACAAAAATCGAAGCTTGCTCGGAGGTGGTGAAAATTTTAACGGGAATCTTTTCAAAGGCGGCCAGATCGTTAGTCATGGTATATTGTTAGTTATAGATCACTTTAAGTTCGATCACCTGGCCCCTTCCCCGCTTATTCCGGTTTGGAAATTCTTGTCAGACACATCACAGGCAATCCTTATTTTTGATCGATTCGAGTGATTTTATCGGGAATAAAGTACCTTAAAAAGTGCGAAATTTTCAAGTGTTTGCGGTAACATATTTTTATGAGCGAATTCCGAACAATTGTTAGTGTTAAGCCGTCAAAGCAAAAAATCGCCCTCAATTCGGGCGTTTTCACCACCGGTTCATGCTTTGCCGATGTTATTGGCGATCGGTTGAGGTCAGCAAAATTCAGCACACTGGTAAATCCTTTCGGAACGTCCTACAATCCACACAGCATCCATAAATCGTTAATATACGGCTTGAAGAAAACGCCTCCGGCAGCAACAACTTTTGGGAACCATAATGAGCTTTTTTTCAACTATGATTTTCACACCAGTTTCGCTGACGTAAAGCAGGAAATTGTCCATGATAGAATTCAGAAAACGATTTCGTCATCCAATGAATTTCTGGCTGATGCGCAATGGATCATGATCACCTATGGAACTTCACTCGTTTACAGGCATCGGGAAAACAACGAGATCGTTGCAAACTGTCACAAGATTCCGGCAGCGGAATTTGAGAAAGAAATGATGCCGGAGAAAGATATTGTCACATCGTTCAAAAACTTCCACGCGCAGCTAAAAGAAAAAAATCCCGTTGCGCGTATCATTTTAACGGTAAGTCCCGTCAGGCATTTGAAAGATACGCTGGAGATCAACTCGGTAAGTAAATCGATCTTGCGATCTGCCTGTCACACCATTACAACGCAATTCGATGACGTGGACTATTTCCCCGCCTATGAGATCATGATGGATGACCTGCGCGACTATCGGTTCTATAAATCAGATATGATCCATCCAACCGAAGACGCTGAAAATTACATTTGGAACAAATTCGGAGAACGCTACTTTGATGGGCCAATCCTCTCATTCTTAAAAAAATGGACTTCAATTCAGTCTGCGTTGAATCACAAGCCCTTCCATGAATCATCAAATGCCCACCAGCAATTTCTTCGCGACACCCTGGCACGGCTGGAAGAACTAAAACCAATGGTTAATGTTGATGAAGAAATTGCTGAATTAAAAAAACGACAGAAATCATAAACGTTTCCCTAATCTCATTTCATGATAGAAGCACGTAAACCAAATCGATTGATCAACTCCACGTCACCGTACTTGTTGCAGCATGCCTTCAACCCGGTCGACTGGCATGAATGGGGTGAAGAGGCGCTGATGAAGGCGAAGCGCGAAGATAAACCGATACTGGTGAGCATCGGCTATTCCTCATGCCATTGGTGCCACGTGATGGAACGCGAGGTCTTCGAAAAAGAACAAATGGCAGCAATTATGAATGAGCACCTCATTTGCATCAAAGTTGATCGCGAAGAACGGCCGGATATTGATCAGGTGTATATGGATGCTGTGCAAGCGATGGGGCAACACGGTGGCTGGCCTTTGAATGTTTTCCTGACACCGGATCAAAAACCATTCTATGGCGGAACTTATTTCCCGCCACAACAATGGCAACAGGTTCTCGAAGGTGTTCACCGGGCATTTACAGCGCGCAGAGCGGAAGTCAATGAATCCGCTGAACAATTTGCCCAGCATCTTGCCAACCAGGATTTCAATAGGTATAAAAAAGAAGGAAGCGAACAGGATCTGCAAACTTCGATCGACCAGATCTACAAAAAACTCGAATCAGCATTCGACACGGCATGGGGCGGGCTCGACAAAGCACCCAAGTTCATCATGCCTTCCATTTGGCACTGGCTGTTAAGGTATCACCATCTCACAAAAAATGACACCGCATTAAACCAAACTTTGTTCACTCTCAAGAAAGTCGCTATGGGCGGCATCTACGATCAGATCGGTGGAGGCTTTGCACGTTACTCGGTAGATGGATATTGGTTTGCTCCACACTTCGAAAAAATGCTGTATGACAACGCACAATTATTTTCACTGTACGCGGAGGCATACGCAATTTCAAAAGATGAAGAATTCTTAGCCGTTCTCGATGAGTCTTACGAATGGCTCATGACCGAAATGCTTCACCCTGATGGCGGCTTTTATTCTGCACTCGATGCCGACAGTGAAGGGACCGAGGGAAAGTTCTACGTGTGGACGAAAAAAGAAATCGAAGGGATACTGAAAGAAGAAGCTTCACTCATCGAACAATATTATTCAATAAAGGATGAAGGTAACTGGGAACACGGAAATAATATTCTGTTTCGCGCGATCCCTGAAGAAAAATTTCTTGAAAAATCTGGGGTTGAAAAGCAAGCATGGCAGGCGAAACTCTCTGGCATCAAAGACCGATTGCTCGAAGTCCGTGATAAGCGCATCCGACCAGGGCTTGACGACAAGATCATTACTTCCTGGAATGCCATGATGATTGCGGGCTTGGTCGATGCCTACCGCTACACCGGTACAGACAAATTCCTTCAAGCTGCGTTACGCAATATGGAATTCCTCGAGCGAAATGTTATTGAAGAGACATCCATCTATCGATCGTTCAAGGGGAAACGCTCGCAAACTCCTGGGTTCCTTGATGACTCTGCGTACTTCATTCGCGCATGCATTCAACTCTATCAGGTTACCTTCAATGAATACTGGATCAAACGAGCTGAACTATTTCTCGATCACACGATCGGTCATTTCCTGGATTCGTCAGATGGTTTTTTCAACTATTCGAGCAAGTACAATGAAAAACTGATCGCGCAGAAGAAAGAGATCTTCGACAACGTCATTCCCGCTTCCAATTCAGTAATGGCTCTGAATCTTTGGGAACTCGGAACCATACTCGACCGCGAAGCATGGAAGAAGTTGGCAGCCAGCATGACCATATCGTTAAGTCACCTGATCACAACCGAACCGAATTACATGTCGAACTGGGCGATTGTGTTTACGGAAATAAAAAAAGGATTAGCTGAAGTCGCTATTGCTGGAAGCGATGCGCTCGAGTTCAACAAACAATTCCATCGCGAATTCAGGCCGTTCGCGCTGACGTTGGGAACCACCGGTGCAACCGAACTGGAAATGTTAAAGGACAAAACTGCAATCTCCGGCAAAACGACAATCTTTGTTTGCTACGATCGCGCCTGCCAAAAGCCGGTGTATACCGTGAAAGAAGCTTTGGAGCAACTGCGGTAAATGCAAGAACCACAGAGGGACGGAGAAACACGGAGATTCACAGAGAAAATATGAATGAGAGGGACTTCGTTCAATTTACTCTATGCGTGGTGTTCCTCGTCAACCGCTGTCAAACAAACCAGCATCATGAGGCCACTGGAAGGTGGTCGCTTCATCACGTTTCCTTACCTCATTGTTTCTCTCTATTGCCGAATTCAAACAAAGATTCTGTTATATCCGATTCGCTCTCTTAATCGCATCGGCTGCCAAAAAAAATATCTCTGTGTAACTCTGTGCTCTCATTCCTCTGTGGTTTCCGGATTTTAGCTATTTTGCCAAGTGGAAATTTTCGAGCAGGCCGACACGCGGACAACACTCTTCGCAGAGCTCCTCCTCCCCGTCCCCATTCCACGGCTTTTTACGTATCGCGTTCCTTTAGAATTCAACGAAGCCATCCGCGTTGGTCAGCGTGTCATTGTTCAATTCGGTGACCGTAAAATTCTTACTGCGTTGGTGATCAATTTGAAAGCCGAACCTCCTCGGGAACACGAAGCGAAATACATTCTTGAGATCCTGGACGAGTTTCCGGCAGTTACCGAAGTGCAATTGAAACTCTTCCAGTGGATGGCCGACTATTACATGTGTACCCTTGGCGAAGTGATGAACGCTGCGCTGCCATCCGGATTGAAATTATCCAGCGAGTCGATGGTTCAGCTTCATCCAGCGTTCGACCTCGATGAGTCAGATTTTAGTTTTTCAGAAAAAGAGATCATCGCCCTGCGCAGGCTGAAGAGCGAAACGCTGAGCTATTCGGACCTTTCAAAGCTGCTTGGCGTAAAATCGATCTATAGTCTGCTGAAAAGCCTCTCAGGCAAAAACGCAATCGTTGTATTTGAAGAAGTAAAAGAGAAGTATAAACCCCGGACCGAAAAACGCATTCGCATGAGGAATGACTTCCTCAACGAAGAAACACTCCAGCAACTTTTCGAAACGCTCACAAGCAAACCAAAACAGGAAGAAGTATTGCTGAAATTTCTGCAGTATGTTCCCGTACTGCAGGATACCGCTATCAATAAAAAGGGCATGTCAAAGAAAGAGCTTTTAGCCCATGATATTTCCGAGTCATCGCTGGCAACCCTTGTTAAAAAAAATGTATTTGAGGAATTTGAACAGATCGTACCCAGGTTCGATGCTGTTCCCGATCCCGAGCCACCGAAAATTTTACTGAGCGAGGAACAAGAGCGCGCACAGCACGATATCTTTCGCAATTTTGAAAAATCGGGAATCACGCTACTTCATGGCATCACGGGAAGTGGCAAGACTGAGATCTACATCAACCTCATCAAAAAAGCACTGGAAGGCGATGCCCAGGTTTTGTATCTGCTGCCCGAAATTGCATTGACCACACAGATCGTTCAGCGACTCAAGCGGGTATTCGGAAACACACTTGGCGTTTACCATTCAAAATTTTCCGACAACGAACGCGTGGAGGTATGGAATGGCGTTCTCAGTGGCACGCTCAAATTTGTTGTGGGAGTTCGCTCCTCGATCTTCCTTCCGTTCGACAACCTGGGCCTGATTATCGTTGATGAAGAGCATGACGCATCTTACAAGCAACAAGAGCCGGCCCCGCGGTATCATGCGAGAGATGCCGCGCTCATGATGGGACAAATGCATCACGCCAAAGTCTTGCTCGGCTCAGCTACGCCTTCTGTCGAAACCCTTTACCACGCTCGTCAGGGAAAGTACGGCCTCGTGGAATTGAACAGGCGTTTTGGTGAAGCGCAACTTCCCGAAGTGGTTCTGGCAGACATGCGTATGGAGCGCAGGCAAAAAACCATCAAAGGTGAATTCAGCGGACTTCTGCTTCGTAGCATAGCCGAAGCGTTGGAAAAAAATGAACAGGTCATCATCTTTCAAAATCGCAGGGGTTACTCCCCAATGCTTCATTGTGATGATTGCGGCTGGGTACCGAAATGCGTGAATTGCGCGGTGAGTTTGACCTATCATCAATTCAAGCACGCCTTGGTTTGTCACTATTGCGGCTATCGAGAATCGCTACCCGTTGAATGTCCTGTGTGTTCCTCAAAACGCCTCTCGACCGTTGGCTATGGCACCGAAAAACTTGAAGAAGAGCTGAAGTTGTATTTCCCCGAATCACATGTCGACCGCATGGATCTGGACACAACGCGCTCGAAGACCGGATATGAAACGATCATCGAACAATTTGAAAGTGGTTCCACGAACATCCTTGTAGGAACGCAAATGGTCACCAAGGGGCTTGACTTCGATCGTGTGAGCCTTGTCGGAGTTTTCAATGCAGATCGAATGATGCATTTTCCCGATTTCCGATCTCATGAACGTGCTTATCAATTGATCACGCAGGTCAGTGGGCGGGCCGGCAGGCGGGAGAAAAAAGGCAAAGTTGTTATTCAGACGTCAGGTCCGGAGCACCCCATCCTGCAATTCATTATCAATCATCAACTCAATGATTTTTATCAACGCGAGATCGCTGACCGCGAAGAACATAATTACCCTCCGTTTGCGCGTCTTGTTGAAATAACCCTGCGTCACATCGACAAAAAAGTCTGTTCAGCCGCAGCTGAAATGCTGGGCAATCTACTGGAGGCCAATCTGCAGGGCGCGAGAATTCTTGGCCCTGGTGAACCCGCGATTTCTAAAATCCGGAATCAATATCTGATGACTATACTGATCAAGCTCGTACGGGGCAAGTCCGACATTGTGAGATCAAAATCAGTTATCCAGCACTGCATAGAACAGATCTCGAAGGAAAAAGCATTTCGAAATGTTCGCATCATTCCAGACGTTGATCCC
>CBHROW010000035.1:0-22898 GCA_966080355.1 uncultured Chryseosolibacter sp. | reverse complement strand
TACCTGAAGAGTCTGCTTGAACATGATTATCAGGTGATCGCTGCACGGAACGGGAAAGCCGCAATGGAATTGATCTCCGATGATTTTATGCCAGACCTGGTTCTCAGCGATATCATGATGCCCGAGGTTGACGGGTTGACATTTTTACAACGCATCAAGAACGATCCAAAGACCAAAGACATTCCGATAATCCTTTTGTCAGCGCGGGCTGGCGATGAATCGAAAGTTGAAGGTTTGCATGCGGGTGCAGATGACTATCTGGTGAAACCGTTTTCCGCCAAAGAGATGCTGGCGCGAATCGAAGCGCGAATTGAAATAGCTGCTACACACAAGCAGCTCAAAAAAGCGCTGCTCGATCAGAATAAGGTGCTTGAGGAAAAGATCAATGAGAAAACACAGGATCTGCAACAGGCGAACCTCCTCCTCCGCGAAAAAAATTCGCAGCTCGAGATCGTCAACTCCGACCTTGGTACTTTCGCTTTCGTAGCCAGCCATGACCTGCGCGAACCGTTGCGAAAAATTCAGCTGTATAGCCAACTGCTCTTCGAACATGAAGTAACCGGGCTTACCGATCGCGCGCGGGAAATCTCAAAAAAGATCCTGTCGTCAGCAGAGCGAATGAACCTTCTTATCGAAGACATCCTTGCGTACTCCCAGCATAAGTCTGAATCGGACCACTATGAAAAGGTGGATCTGAACAGCATGGTTAGACACGTGAAAGAAAATCTAGCCGGGATCATCGCTGAAAAAAATGCCACGATCGTACATGAAGTTCTTCCTTCGATGAAAGGCAATCCGCTGCAATTGTCTCAGCTACTCGAGAACCTCATCTCGAATAGCCTGAAATTTCATCGGCCGGATGAGAACCCGGAAGTAAGGATCACCTCGGCAGTCCTGGAAGGCGAATCGATCGATCATCCTTTAGCAACCAAGGGGAAGAGATATTTACGCCTGGAAATCAAAGACAACGGTATCGGCTTCGAGCAGAAATACGCGGGGAAGATTTTTCAGATGTTCCAGCGGTTGCACGGCAGAACACAATACAGCGGAACGGGAATGGGCCTGGCGATCTGTAAAAAAATAGTTGAACGACACGGAGGTTTTATCGGGGCGAAAAGCGAACCCGACAAAGGCTCAACGTTCTGCTGTTATTTCCCTTACGAGATGGTTGACGAATAAGATCAGCTTGACGAAGTTTTCACCGGCAGCGTAAAGTGAAATACTGAACCTTTACCGACTTCGCTGTTCACCGAAATACTTCCTCCATGGCGATCGATGATGCCTGCGCTTATATAGAGACCCAGGCCCATGCCTGAAAACACATTACCTGACGGATTGCTTACCCGATAAAATCGCTCGAAAATTTTTTGCAGCGCTTCAACGGGTATACCAATGCCGTGATCCGAAATGCTCACCTTTACCGCTGCCCCCAACGATTCAGTCTGGATCGAGATCTCTCCTCCAGTGGGTGAGTATTTTATTGCATTAGAAACGAGGTTGTTCAGCACTTGTTCAATCCGCTCTCTGTCCGCGGTGATCGTTGCCAACTTACCCGCTTTAAACTTGATGGGGTGCTTGTCGGATAGCCGCTGTAATTCTTCAACCCTGTCGGTAATGAGGTCGTTGAGATCGAACGTTGATAGTTGAAGTGGAAGTTTACCTTCAACAATTTTCGTTGTATCAAGCAGGTCGTTGATCAGGTTGGTAAGGCGGTCAACCTGGTTGTTGAGTTTTTGCATCAGTTGAGTGTTCTCCTGTTCGCTGGCCTTTTCAAACCGATGCTGTAATATCTGCGCATAACCCTTGATGCTGGTTACCGGAGTTTTTAGCTCATGGCCAGCTATACCTATAAATTCATCCTTCTGCTGTTCCAGTTTTTTTCGCTCGGTAATATCATACATCACTCCTACCATCCGTGTTGACCGGCCGCTTTCGTTTTTTTCAATCGAGCGTCCATAGCCATTCATCCAGCGAATGTTGCCGGTATCGGCCCGTTTGATCCGAAATTCAGCTTCGAATACATCGGCATTTGAAACCGCTTTCTCCAACTTTGCTCTTAAAGAATCGCGGTCCTCTTCAACAACGAAATTCAGGAAATAAGATCCGGGCTTGGGTTTGTCGTCCGGTGTCAGTCCCAGCATCAGGTAATGCTGTTGGTTCCACATCACTTTGTCTTCCGTAATCGCGTAGTCCCACACGCCCATTTCAACAGACTCGAGGGTGATCCGAAGACGTTCTTCAGAAGCACGAAGTGCAGCCTCTGCTTTCTTCACGGTGCTGATGTTGATGAAAGTGATGACAACACCGTTGATACGGTCTTCTGCGGTCCGATAGGGAAGCACGCGCATGATGAAAACCCTTCCATCCCTTGTTTTTACTTCCCGCTCAATGGGCTGCAGCTTATCAACAACGACTTCAACATCGGCAATAAGATGATCATACTCAAGTTTTGTTGTGATATCCGAGAGCGGTCTGCCGAAGTCTGCGGGCAACAGGTTGAAAAGATCACGAGCAGCAGGCGTGAAAAATGCAACTTTAAAACTCCGATCGAGGAAGATCGTGCCTATATCGACAGAGTTGATCAGGTTTTGAAGATTGTTGCTGGTGATGGTTGTCTCTTCGACTTTCAGCTTCAATTCCTGGTTGACCGTGCGAAGCTCTTCATTGATCGACTGCAATTCTTCTTTGCTGGTCTCGAGTTCCTCGGCTGCCGACCGCAGCTCTTCATTCATCGCCTGCAACTCTTCGTTTGAAGCTTTCAATTCTTCCGCATGAAGCTCATGTTGCTCATTCGATGCCCGCAACTGCGATTTCAAACGCATCAATTCCTCTTCGAGATGCCTGGCTACGGGCTCCTCCGATTGGATCACTTTTGTTTCCGGCTGCACATCGCCAGTTACTTTCTCGAACAGCACCAGAATAAACCCTTTTCCAACATGTCCTTCCTGCGTTACAGGCCTGACATGTATGGTCAGGTTTTCGGTCTTATCATCGATATTTACTTTCAAGGAAGTTGCGTCTACCGCAGATTGTCGCTGCACGGCCTGATAAAGCGCTGACCGAAGCTCGAGTCGAAGCTCGGGCTTGATCAGCTTGAGTAAATTATGAGATGGCTCTCCGCTCGCGATCTGCAAATAACGACCCGCGCGCTCAGACACGTGCACAATGTCATATTCTTCGTTGACGACAATTGAAGGCGGGGCGTAGTCTTCCACCAGGCTAACGTGAAGATCACCAAATGTTATCCGTTCACCTTTTATCTTCGGCTTCTCAAACGCTCCAATAGGCTTATCTGATTTTTCAACTTTCAGATGCGGCACACTATCGGGCACCGGTAAGGGACGCGCGGTGCTGATGTGCCGTTTTTGAAAAACATGATTCTCCCGGCTTGATAAAGCAAAAAGATCAATAGCACCGTCAGCAGATTCCGCGGAACCCAGGAATAAAAAACCACCGGGGTTGAGTGCAAAATGAAATGTTTCAAGTACGCGTTGCTGCGCAGTCTGATTGAGATAGATCAATACATTGCGGCACGAAACCATGTCGAGGTGGGAGAAAGGCGGATCTTTCAGAAAATTGTGCGTTGCAAAAAGGATCATCTCACGGATCTCACGCCTGATCCGGTATCCACTTCCCTCCTTCGTAAAAAACCTTCTTAATCTTTCCGGGCTAACATCGGCTGCATCGTTAATCGTATATAATCCTTCACGGGCAATATTGATGGCGGTCTGATCTATGTCGGTAGCGAAGATCTGAATTTTCGGTGCATCGACTATACTATGGGTTTGCTCCGCGCACAACATTGCCAAAGAATAAGCTTCTTCGCCAGTCGCACATCCGGCAACCCAGATGCGTACAGACGATTCCGATGATTTTCCTTTGATGATCGGAGGAAGCACATCCGTTTGAAGGGCCTCAAAGGCTTTACGATCCCTGAAAAAGTTTGTAACGGAGATCAACAGATCTTTCAACAGCGCGGTCGTCTCCTCAGGATTTTGCTGTAGATACGCTGCGTACGCTTTTACATCAAGCAGGTTACATACGTTTATCCTTCTTTCAATTCTTCGGAGCAACGTAGCGCGCTTGTAGTTCGTGAAATCGTGTCCTGTGCGAACGCGAAGCTGTGTAAATATTTCGCGCAAAGCCTGTTGTTGCTCTTCGGGCCGTTTTTCCGCATCGGCAGGTATATAAACAATGTTTCGATTTTCCTTGTAGGCGATGATCCTTGCCGGGATATCAGCAACCGGTAAAATCGAATCGACCATTTCGGTTGAGATCGCATTGCGGGGCATCTCATTATACTCAGCTTCGCGCGGACTCTGAACAAATGCGGCACCGCCTTGCTCCTTGATCCACTTCAGTCCCATCGATCCGTTCGCTCCCATGCCCGACAGCACCACGCAGATTGCCCTGGCTCCATGCGATAAAGCCAAGGTTCGAAAGAAGATGTCTACCGGGGCCCGTTTTTCTTCCATTTCGGTCGAAGGTGAAACGGCTACGAAACCATCGATCATAACCAGGTGCTGATTGGGAGAAATAACGTAAACACAGTCTGCAATTACCTTTTGCTTCTCGGTTACTTTTGTCACCGGAATCTTCGCAACCTGCTGGAGAACTTCAGCGAGATGACTGTCTTGGTCGGGAGACATATGGAGGATGACCACGTAAGCGATCCCGGTATTTGCTGGTACATGTTCAAAGAACGTTGTCAATGCCTCAACTCCACCAGCGGATGCACCAATTCCTACAACAATAAGATCATCCGTAGTTTCGCTTTCTTGTTGTGCGCTTCCTGAATTTGAATCGGGAGAATAAAGGCGTTTCATGAGCAAAGGATGGAATTATGACTGCACGTCAAATTATTCCCGCTATGCGATAAATCCAAGTAATCGGCAGGGCTCTCCGGGTGATTATTTCGAGTATTTGCGATGGCTTTCAACTGGCGTTTCGATGTGTGCTTCGCGCGATATACTTTCCGTGCTCAACTGTTCATGATTCATCACGGCTTCACGGACCTTGTTTGCACGCATTTCTGCATCCTTGGCTTTTTTAAAATACATTGCCGCGAGTTTGGGTTGATTCGCTTCCGCAAAATGGTCGCCCATATGATTCAGAAGTATCACACTCTCCTGCAGGCTTCGAATGGCATTCCAGAGACTTTCTTCAATTTGTTCCGTGACGGTGGCTAACAGACTGTCTGCGGAAAACGCATGACCCGTGTGACACCGGAAACGCACCCTGTTTCCTTCTTTCAATGACAACAGAACGCCATGGCATTCCGGACATGTGTAAGGGGTAAGTTCGCCCAGCGCGAAAAAATTCGTATTCAACGGTTGCTCTTCCATGGCATATGAAATTTCTGCTTCGGTTCTACTGTCTTTTCCCCGCTGATCGTCCAAATCGGGAATGTCTTCGCTGCAAAGTCGTACCAGCAACGCTGGCATTTCAGAGACCGGAGTTTCGTAGTCGACTTTGACTGCACGGGCGGCATTTTTAGGCATCGATGGAACTTCCGCTTCCACAGTATCCTGAACAACTGCCAGTCCGCCCCGGTGTTTGACCATCCATAGTCCGGCAGTGCCATCATCCAGCGCTCCGGAAAGTATAACACCAATGACATGTGGGCCATGAACAAATGCAGCGGATCGGAACAGCGGATCAATGGCAGGACGAAAGCGGTTTTCTTTCGGGCCTCGCGTGGTGTGGACCTTGTCCTTTTCGATCAACAGATGATGATCTGGTGGTGCGACATATATATGCCCGGGCCTGATCGGCTCCATATCAATGGCGTGACCTGCAGGCAACAAACCCACGCGATTGAGTACGTCCGGCAAAATACCACGTACGTCCGGTGACATATGCCACACGATGAAAATTGAAGCGTTAAAATTTTGGGGAAGGCCCGAGATGATTTTTTTGATGGGCTCGAATCCACCCGCGGAAGCGCCAATAACAATGATATTCCTTTTCCCCATTTATTACTTTCACACAATACTTATACCGTGTAAAAGACCGGAGGAACGGGCAGGGATCAGCGGCTGATCACTTCAGCATCGGGATCGACTAAGCTCGAAACCTTCTTCAGAATGACTTGCATATTGAACGGCTTTTCCAAAAAATCATCGGCACCCGCGAGCTGGGCAGCCTGCTCAACACCGGAAGTAGCCGAGATCATGATCACGGGTATATGTTTGGTTTCTTCACGCGATTTTAGATTCTTGCACACATCCACTCCATTCATTCCCGGAAGTTGCTTGTCCAGTATGATCGCATCAGGCATATTCTCTTTCTTATTCACCACATCGAGTCCGTTTTCCATACACTCCACACGGTAACCGAATGAGGTGAATATGATGGAGAAAATGTCCTGGATATCTTTATCGTCTTCAACGATCAGTACCGTTTTCATCATAGGCTCTTTTGGCATGCTGTAACCTGGACGTGTATATCTAATTTCGCGATAATGTAGGTCTTCTCAAATTATCATGCAGGTAAAACTATACCAATGAATGTAAAAAAAATGCATACCTACTGCGTAGAGCGCGAAGTGCAAAAGTTCATCGCTGAGCAAATACAAATGCGCCAATCGGCCAAATGCGGATTAATCGATGTTCGATTGCACGTCTTTGTCATTTCTTTGGCACAGCAGCATATTAACATTTCAGTTTGACTCTGTGCTTCCTTCGTGCACTCAGCGGGCCTCAGCGGTTACCGGCTATTTCCGGTATTTCGATGAGTGGCATAACTTCGATATTTCGGTAGAAAACCTCGGCACCTTCACTTTGGATCTGAATTTTGCCTTTTCGAAGCGATGCCAGCTTTCCATTTCTCATCATTGATGACCTGAATAACTTCATCACAACTTTTCCATTAACGATATGAATAGAAGTATCTCCAAAACAGATCAATTCAAGTTGGTTCCACTCACCGTAAGGTTTCTCGGCATCGGGATCCTTGATACACCATCTTCCATTCGGACTTTTCTCATTGAAAAGTTGTAACGGAGCCCCGGCCTGGTACAGAAAAGTAGTATCGGTTTTGTTGATCGAGGGAATTTCAAAAGACCCACCCGCAACGCCCCAATAATCGCCACAATCGCCTTCCTGAACCTGAAATTCCTGCGAGCTCATCCAAAATCCGAAATCGGCACCATGAGGTCCGGTGGCGTGGTAAAGTAATCCGCTATCGCGCTTGGAATTTCTTCGGGGATTGTGCTTTGCCTTGCCCCACTTGAACTGCAGGCGCAAATGATAATTCTCAAATTCTTCTTTTGTGGAAATTCCTCCGAACATTTCCCCTGAAATACGTATGGCGGGAGCATCATCAACCTTGACCACTGAAAATACTTTTTGCGGATCATTGTTAAGACCGATGGCAACGGAATCCCACTTGTTGTTGATAGTATCATAACGCGAGCCGATATAGGTATCCCATCCGGAGAGGTCATTGCCATTGAAGATTGGGCGCCAGTTGTCGCTATGCGTTGAACAACTGATTGCTGCTATCAGGATGGACACAATGAAATTGCGCTTGAAGATCATAGGCTTGGGGTTAGTATAACAAATGTACTGATTCATTCCCGCAGCCGATTTCCCTGCGTTTGAAATCCGTAACAAAACCATTTATTGTCACCATCTGACACTTAGTATCCGTTAACTTTCAGCCGCCCTTCGGAAAACCTCAGGGCCTTCGGCTTTCGTGTGTTCATTCAAATCATGTCCGAAACATACCCTGACACCATCTGACACTTAGTATTCGCTAACTTTCAGCCGCCCTTCGGAAAACCTCAGGGCCTTCGGCTTTATTTAATTATCTTTGCCCTGTGAAAACCCTCGCCATCTTCAACCTGCTTATCTTCGCTGCGATCAGCTCATTTGCACAGGAATTGATTGGCGATTCCCTGGCCCAAAAGATCAACAATTCACGGGTTCTCGCTACGCTGGACTCCATCCCCACAAGCCTTCCGCAGTTACCCGATACACTTTTGCCTAAATTTCAAAAAGCCGATTCCCTCCGCACGGAGTTCAACACCCAGGCCGGAAAGCTGAAATCCGAATATGACGAAACCATGGGCAAGATCGACTCGGAAAAGCAACGATTGAATTCCAGCATCGATTCGCTGCAGCACCTCAGCTTGCCCACCGGAAAATACACCCGCAAGCTCGACAGCCTCAACACCGTTCGAACTCAAAAGGTGAACGACCTCAACGCCAAACTTACCGACCTCAAATCGAAAACCACAGGTAAACTCCATGCATTGGATCTTCCGCCAGAATACAAAGGACCTGTTGAATCCGCCACGAAAAATATCGATGGACTTTCACTCGATCAAAGCACGTTGAAAATCCCGGGCCTCGACATGAAGGGTTTCGAACTACCGGAAGGTCACGGTCTCGACCTGTCAAACATCAACGGCCTCGATGACTTGTCATCGAAAGTGGGTGAGATCGGTAAGCTTCCATCGGTACCGAAACTGGAAACGCCAGTTGGAGATCTGGGCAATGTAGGCGAGCAGTTGAAAGGCTACCAGGGCGATCTCAAAAATATCACGAGCGGAAATCTAAACGATGTACAAAACCTTCCGAAGACACTCGAGAACCAGGCAACGAAGATCGATGGCGTTGCAGAACTGCAGAAGCAGTCTGGCGTGATCGATGGTTATAAAGACAAACTTGAGATGGTGAAAGATCCCTCGGCTTCAAAAGACAAGGCTCTTGAAATGGCGAAGCAAGCTGCAGTCGACCATTTTGCCGGAAAGGAAGAGCAGCTGAAAGCAGCGATGAATCAGATGTCCAAGTACAAGCAGAAGTATTCGTCCGTAGCAAGCCTGAAAGATCTGCCGAAGCGTCCGCCTAATGCAATGAAAGGTAAGCCGTTCATCGAACGATTGATCCCCGGATTTTATTTCCAGTTTCAGCAGAAGCAATTCAATCTCTACGATATCAATCCGTACGCGGGCTACAGAATAAGCGGAAGATTCACTGCGGGAGCAGGATGGAATCAGCGCTTCGCCTACGATCGAAAGCGAAACGAATGGACTTCAAAGGCGAGGATCTATGGCCCGCGTGCGTTTGTTGATTTTTCTATCGGCAAAGGATTCATCGCACACGTTGAGTCTGAAATGATGAACACCTTTGTTCCCAACCAACTCCGCGTACCCACATTCGACAACGGTCATCGCGAATGGGTGTGGGCCATGATGACGGGCATGAAACGCGAGTATAAGATCTACAAGAATCTGAGAGGAACTGTTTTGATCCAGTACAACCTGTTCAATCCAAAATTCAAAGCTCCGTATGTCGATCGACTGAATTCAAGGATCGGCTTCGAATATCAACTCAGAAGGAAAAAGCCGAAAGCTAAAAGCTAAAAGCTGAAAGCCTTAAGCATCGGGACTTCAAAAGGTTTGTGCTTCGGCTTAGCGGAAATATTCTTGACATTTTTTATTCTGAAGCATGAGTTGTTAACGAAGCTGAAAGCAGAAAACGTTGGGCGTTCCCCTGCCACAGCAATTATTTCAAACCGTTATGAGCAGCCAAAAAGTAAGTAGCTTGAAATTTTCGATTTACCCAATGGCGGGTCAGGCTTTTCGATGGGGTCAGACGATTTGAAATCGTCAGACCACGAAGGGATACGCCAACTCTCAGGCATTCTAGAGTCGGCTAATTCGGAGTGCTCCAGTGTAGGTATAAAATCCTTGATTGGAAAGTATCTCTCCCACATCCTTGGCGAAGATCGTATTCTCGCTTGAAACCAGATACCATCCTGTTGAACCATGAGCAAATACGTCCATTTGCATCTCGATCGTATTTTCGTACGGAAGCCCATTGACGGTGCGAACATTGTCAATCGATTTTACGATGAATATTATTTTGGCATCGTTTGAAGAGCCCGACCAATATTGCCAGGTTTCTCCGACAGCTTTTTCCAGATCGAGAAATACTACGTCCTCTCCGTTCAGCGTCAATGGCGGACGAAGATACTGACTGCCATTTCTACGAAAGATCTTGTAGTTATCGTTGAATTCAAGACCATCGAAATACTGAAGGGTCTGCCAGTTCTTGCCTGCGAGATTAAGATCCGTGCCCGAAGCAACCTGGATAGTATCGAAGAACCACGGTTCGATCGATTGTGGACTGGTTAATTCTTCCCGCAAAAACGATTGTTTCGTGCCGATTAAAGGCATGTATTCGCCATGCACCGGAAGGGTATGATCGATCTTTGCATCATCATTGCACCCTAACGCTGCAGCAACCACCGTGAGAATAAAAGTAAGCTGCTTCATAAGTTTGAAACTTTAGTGAAGGCCCTGTCGAGTGAAGTTACGAAAACAATTAAAAATGACCAGAAGCGATGGGCGATGTGCTAGGGCCGAGGTTAGTGGTCAGACGATTTGAAATCGTCAGACCACGAAGTCAGACCACGGGGAAGGTAAGCGTGAACGTAGTACCCACGCCAACATTCGAATCAACGGTCACATCGCCATGCATCATGTCCATCTGTGTCTTCACCATGTAAAGTCCGAGGCCCCGGCCCTGCCCTCCGTAGTTGAAGCGTTGATACAGGCGGAACATTTTCGTCCTGGCGAGGTTCAGATCGATACCGATTCCATTGTCGGCAAACTCAACTTTAATATGCTGGTCATCGGTGAAACATTTGATCATCAGCGAAGGTGTGGTGTCTACGCGGGAATATTTGATGGCGTTCTCCACGAGATTATAAAATACGCTGTGAACAAAGGCATTGATGCCCATGATGGTGT
This sequence comes from uncultured Chryseosolibacter sp., assembly GCA_966080355.1. GTDB lineage: Bacteria > Bacteroidota > Bacteroidia > Cytophagales > Cyclobacteriaceae > Chryseosolibacter. The sequence goes on along the minus strand of CBHROW010000035.1, from coordinate 12,136 downwards.
GCCGATCGAACCAGTCGATCGATATTCGGATCTTACTTCGTTTGATTTCAGCTTCAAGTTCCGCGATCACAAGATCCAAAGCTGACCGAAGATCCACCGGTTTGAAATCCGCGCTCGACTTCCCGCGAATGTTCAAAATGGTATTGAGATCGGATGTGACGTTTTCAAGGTCGGCTATCGCCACCTTCAGGTATCGCCTGATATCTTCAAAATCCTGCGATGTGATCGCTGTATTTCCAAACAAATCGATCAACCCGCGCATTCTTGCGATCGGGCCGCGAAAATTGTGTGCCGTGATGAATGAAAATTGTTCAAGCTGAATATTTTGGTGAAGAAGCTCCCGATTCAGCGCCTGAATATCTCTCGTTCTGTCTTCGACACGTTTTTCAAGTTCACTTTGAAAATGCTGCAGTTCCATCTTGTTCTGCTCCAGCAATACGGTCTTGGAAGTGAGTTCCTCGGTCTGGGTTGTAAGTTCTTCGTTCTGCGCGATGATCTCCTCGTTCTTAAGCTGTATCTCACGCGTCCGGTCCGTGACGATCCGGTTCAACTTTTCATTGAGTTGATTCAGGCGACTGATACGGATTCGATTGCCCACAGATAAGATACCTGCTATGATTGCGATCAATGCAGGAAGTGCCAGCGGATGTTTCCAAAGGGGAGCTGCAATGGCGATTCGCATCGATGCCGGTGAAACGCGCCATTCCCTGCCATCGATTGACGATCGTATGCGGATCTTGTACTCGCCAGGAGCGAGGTTGGTCAGATCGAGCCTTCTCGAATTTCCAAGGTCGTGCCATGGCTTATCGTTCACCGCATATTGGAAAGTATATTTGCCAGCCACCTTGAAATCAATTACTGTAAAAAACAACGTGACTTCGTCCTGCGTCCAATCCAGCGATAGTGAATTCCGGAGCGCATGAACCGGAATTGCGCGACCGGATGGATCATCGCTCAACTGTGCCGACATAATAATTGCTTCAGAAGGTTCGTGCCGGCCCAGCAGATCAAGCGGTTTAAAAAAGTTCAAACCATCCACTCCACCAAAGTAAGCCGTGCCACTCGCGCTCTTAAAGAACGCCCCGGTGTTGAATTCTTTACACTGAAGCCCATTTTCAATATCAAAATTCCTTACAAGTTGTTTTCGCGGATCAAACGCAGCAAGTCCGTTATTGGTGCTCATCCAAAGGATTCCCGAATCGTCTTCAATGATACCGTATACAACATTGCTGGGAAGGCCGTCTCTTGTTGATAGCGTGGAAAACTTATCTGTTGAAGCATCGTACTTCGAAATGCCTCCACCCCAAGTGCCGATCCAGACATTACCCCGGGAGTCGATGAAGGATGACTTTACCGTATTCGATGGCAGAGCCGATGAGTCTGACGGATCAGCAACGTAATGCTGAATGAGATGACCGGCACGATCGAATTTCCGCAAGCCATCATTGGCGGTGATCCATATGAGATCCCGATCGATCCTGACGGAAGTTGCATCTGCGGTAAAATTATCCGGTGTTACGAACGGGGAAATGTTCCCTGTGAGCTTGTCAAACAAGTGTGCGCCTTGCTGTCGGGTGATCAGAAGAAGTCTGTCGTTGTCGAAGTCAACAAAATTTACGATCTCACCAAAGCGGCTATTTCGCAATACGAACTTGTTGTGATCCCAGGCGTACAGCCCTCCCCGACCAGTCATCCACACGGTGCCGTTGCTGTCGGATTTGATCGCATAGGTGAGAGACAGGTTATCGTTTTCGTGTCCCTGGCCAAAAGGATCGAAGACGGAGATCTTCTTCGTTTTAAGATCTGCAATATTTACACCACGGGAAGTGCCGATAAAAACAAGCGTGTCGTTGGCGGAATAAATCGCAGAGATGTAATTACTCGAAAGCGCAATGGATGTGTGCTCATTGAGAAATTTTATCGCGCGCGTTTCAGGATTGTGCTTGTTCAATCCATATCCAAAGGTAGCGAGCCACATTACACCATCGCGCGTTTCATACATGGTGCGCACGCGGTCTTCGGAGAGTGTTCTCACATCATTGGCATCGTGCTTGAAGATATTCAGTACGCGAGAAGCATCCGGAGACAATACAAGAACGCGATTTGATGCTATCCACAATTCACCATTTTTCGCCCGCATCGCCCCGAAGATGTACGTTTGATCAGGTACCGGCACTGCCTCAAACCTGCGATCATGGAAGCTATAGCGCACAAGTCCGCGGTTCGTTGAGATCAAAGCTTCGTCAACGTTAAAATGAATGTCATAGATATATCGGTCTTCAAACTTCGCCATCCACGCAGCACCACCTGGAAGTTTCAGCCATAATCCCTTCGATGTACCGATCCACTCACCACGTGAAGGTGAATGTTCGATCTCCGTCACGTAAGCATCAGTAAATTGTTCGTATGAAGGATCCACATAAAATACTTTCTTCGCCAGGTCGAATGTGTAAACTCCTTTCGAGGTTGCAAGCCATGCGTGATCTTTCCCGGCAGCAACATCATTAACGATAACGTTAGCGAACTTGCGGTCGAAGAAGTGATTATGGAAATGATCATGATCGATCTCATAAATGCTGATGCCGCCCATGGAGCCGATGATCATGTCACCTCCCTGCAAAGAATCGATAGCATATATCTGGTTGAAGGCGAGCGCGGAGGTATCTTTATTGTTGAATTGAAATTTCTCGAAGTTGGCGCCATCATAGCGATTCAGGCCATCGCGCGTGCCGATCCACAAAAATCCGCGTTTATCCTGGATCAGACACTTGACGTCCGACTGCGAAAGTCCATTGGCAACAGAAAGGCGTTCTACTGCCCAATGATTTTGCTGCGCGCAACCCGGATATGCCTCCAGAAAGAAAAGGAATAAAAACAGTAATCGATAGAAATTCAATGGGGGCCAATGCATTGTCCTAACTTAATGAAAAAAATGAAAGGCGAAAGCAGAGTCTTCTCAAAGGTTCTTTCCACCGAGGTGCAATAGCGCGAAAATCCCCGGCTTGAAGGTCCGCGAAAATACTGAAGCTGACTGCGTATTTAACAGTATTACCTTGCATCGAAAAAGACTCCCTTTATCAAGAGCCGGCCGATCGGTATATTTGAAGGCAAAACATTCACGAGGGTCGAACCACCTGACAACTTAATGAATGCTAGTCCGTTGTAACATTTTGAATAGACAAACCGCCATTTTTAAACTCAGCACAGGTGAGAATATTTGACATATTGACGGTGGCATGCATCGGCACTGGGGCGATCATCATGTGTCTTGCTGTTTTGAAAACGTCAAGGTTACGCAACCTGGGTGCGGGCGTCAACATCAAAGGATGGACATGGCTGTCGCGATTCATGGCGATCTTCCTGGCCGGATACCTGATCTCCATCACGTTAATTATTTTAGGTTACGAGGAGCCCCTGCTGCTGCTGATCGGGATTGTGTTCCTGCTTGGCGCCTGTTTTGTTTTTCTCGTGGTGTCGAGCGCCAAGAGTGATCTGGAGAACATCAAGGTGTCGAACGAATTGCTTTCAAAGAAAAACGAGGAGCTCAAGAAAATAAATAAAGAGCTGGATGAATTCGCTTATCGAACTTCGCACGACCTCAAAGCACCTGTTACTTCTCTCAAGGGATTGATCCATGTCGCAGCGTTGTCTGACTCGCCAGATGAGATCAGAAAGGTGCATGGTATGATGAAGGACAGGCTCACGAACCTCGAGAGCATGATCAGGGATATCCTGGACCTTTCCAAAAACTCGCGAACAGAAATGAACCTGGTGACCACCGATGTGTACGCAGTCATTCAGGAGTTGGTTTCTCATTCCCGAAGTCACAACGAAGATGGAATTGCTGTCACCATCAACGGTTCGCGCGATATGCAAGTGTCGATCGATCTGACACGATTCAAGATGGTGTTGCGCAACCTGATCAGTAACGCAATTCAGTACGCAGATCTGACAAAAGAAAATCCCTTTGTCAAGATCGATTACTGGAGCGAGAATGGATCTTTGTTCGTTTCAGTGAAAGACAATGGAAAAGGAATTTCCAAAGAATATCAAAAGAAAGTGTTCGATATGTTTTTCCGCCTTGAAGAAAGTTCCCAGGGTTCTGGTCTCGGCTTATATATCGTGAAGGAGACGACTGAAAAAATGGGCGGATCGATCGATGTTATCTCCGAGCATGGTGTGGGATCAGAGTTCGTAGTTTCCTTCCCGGTGTAGGCCGAATGACACCTTCGCGTAAATAGCGTTTACAACATTTTCACGACTTCAATTGACGGTGGTTGAATATTGACGCTCGCGATGGAAATACGGGTCTGCCGAACGAAATCTTTTAAACAAGACCGACCGCCAATGCAACTGACAAAATTATCAGCATAACGGTTACAACGATCTGAACGGATTCCATCGTTACTTTCTTCAGCAAACGACTGCCGGCAAAAGCCCCAACAAAAGCTGATAAGGTAGCCGCAGCAACGAGCGCAACATTTTCATGAAGACCAGATTCAGCAAAGCGTGTAACGTAAACACCGAGTCTTGAAAAATCGACAATGCACGCGATCACAACTCCGGTGGCAATGAATGCTTCCTTACCCAGATCCGCTTTGACAAGAAACGCACTGCGCAGCGCACCCTGATTTCCTGAAAGCCCTCCGAAAAATCCACTGAGGATACCGCCCAAAAACAGATTTTTCCCCAACCCCTGCTTCGCCAATGCTGGAACGACCTCCATCAAGGAGAAAAAGATCAGCAGAAATGCTACGACAAGGTTGACCGGTGTAACAGCAAATTCCTTTTGGTTGATCGAATACGAATATAACGGAGTCAGTGAACTCAACTCGATCAGCAAGTACGCACCTACGAAAGCTGCAAAGAAAGCGGGCAACCCGAATCGTATCACCACTGCCTTGTTTGCTTTCGCCCCGATCAAAGCAAGCTTGAAAATATTGTTCAGGAAGTGAACGATACCGGTAAGGGCGATAGCGATCTCAATGGGAAAGAAAATGGCAAACACGGGCGTGAGTATCGTGCCCAATCCGAAGCCTGAAAAGAATGTAAGCAGCGATGTAATGAGTGCGGCAAGGCACAGGATCACAAATTCCATCTGCGATAATAACGCTTGGAATATTGAAATGCGCAGGTTGCCTGAACTTATTTCTTATACTCGAAAAGTTCGATAAGATTTCCGGATGGATCTTCGAGCAAGGCTTGTTTCCCACCTACCCCCGTGATGACCTCATTCCGAAATCTCGCACCTTTATTTTTTAATTCAGCGACAAGTCTGTCGAGATTGTCGGATTCGATCTGAAAACGGTTCCATCCACCCGGTGACGGTACCGATCCATCGGCTAGCGTTTGGCCCGCCCCACCTGCCCCTGGTTGGTTAAGAAATAATTTCAGGTTGTCTTTGGATAATGCAACAAACCCGGGTGCCGGGTGAAAATCTACCTTGAAGCCAAGTTTATCAGTGTAGAATTTGAGGGATTCATCAACATTATTCACAATGTACCGCACATTCACGCCCATATTTTTTGAATTTAAATGTTCATCATTTTAAGCGAACAATGTCATGCCTGAACTGCCGCTTTCTTATGAAACTTCAGCCGTTGTATTAAAATGACGAATTCAAAGACAGCTGTTGCGCAATCAAGGTGATGCCGGTTAGAAATATCAGTGCCAGCGTTAGCTTTTTGAATTTCGACTGATCGATAGAGTTTAAAAACAATTTTCCGAGATAACTACCCAGCGCTGCAGATACGAGAAGAAACGGGACGTACAAGATACGGTCCCTTGAGAAGTAATCGCTCTCGAGATAAATTATTGTACGACTGAGATCGACACCGAAGTCTATCAAAGCGGATGTTCCCACAAAAAAGTTTTTTTCAAGATTGAATGACGTCAGTGCAAGCCCGCGGATCGCTCCGCCTGTTCCGATGAATCCCGCCAGGAAACCAGCAACACCTCCGCTCATCAATGAATTGTTCATCGTTGCGGGGATCGAGAGTCCCGGATTGTAGAACAACAACGCGCTGAATGCGATCAAAAATATGCCGAGCGCAAAGCTGGCATGGCTGACCGACATGTACCGGGTTAGCAATGCACCAGCAATAACAAATACAATGCTCGATCCGCCCAGCCACAACGCAACCCGCCAGTCGATTGTTTTTCTGAACAACACAATCTTGGCGGTGTTACTGAACACATGCAGAATGCCGGTAAGCGCAAGCACGGTTTGAAAATCAAAAAAGAATTGACCGAGCGGAACGAAAAACAATGATGACCCGAATCCACCCAGCGTGCCGAGCACTTCGGCAATAAGTGTGAGCGCGAAGAATATGACCAGATCAAATCTTGAAATCGTTGACATCCTGCAAAGAAAACGAACGCGGGCTGCGACCATAGTGATAAAAGTCATCAGGCAAATTGATTACTATCATCTTGATGTTCGCAAGAAATGTTGATCGTTGTTCAGAAAATAAAACGTAAATGAAACCATCAATCATCTCCGCCAGCGCACTTTTTCGAATTTTAATCATGCAAAAGGCTATTTAATAATGTAATCTTTGAAACATGGATGTAAAAGTGAAATTTCTTGGCGCCACGGGTACTGTCACAGGTTCAAGGTTCCTGCTCGATATTGGAAAATTCAGGGTGCTGTTTGACTGCGGCCTGTTTCAAGGTTTGAAAGAACTCCGGTTGAGAAACTGGGAGCCGTTTCCGATAGCAGCAAATTCCATTCATGCTGTTGTAATCAGTCATGCGCACATCGATCACACCGGCTATTTACCGAGACTGGTGAAAGAAGGCTTCAACGGGCCAATTTATTGTACGTACCCCACAGCCGATCTGATGGAGATCATGCTTCTGGACTCGGCCAAACTCCAGGAAGAGGAAGCTTCATTCGCATTTGAGAAAGGATATTCGAAGCATAGCAACCCGGAGCCCTTGTACACAGCGAAAGATGCGGAGTCAGTTTTTCCATTGCTCAAAAAATACCACTACAACGAACGCATCCAACTTGCTGACAATATTGAGATAGTCTACAAAGACGCAGGGCACCTGTTAGGATCGGCAATCACCGAATTTCATATTCAGGGAAACGCGCAAACCAAAACGATCGTGTTTTCCGGAGATCTTGGGAGAAATCACGATGCCATGCTTCGGCCACCAACGATCGTTGACAACGCAGACATTCTTTTTATCGAATCCACCTACGGGGATAAAAATAATCCCGCGCTAAACCCTGATGGCGACCTCGAGCGGATCGTGAAAAATACTTTTGCAAGAGGAGGAGTTGTTTTGATCCCGGCCTTTGCCGTGGGGCGAACGCAAGTACTTCTTTACTACCTGCACCAATTGATGGAAGCAAATAGAATCCCTGATGTGCCTGTTTACATTGACAGCCCGATGGCGATCTCCGCCACCTTCCTGTATTATAGATACCCGGAGTATCATAAGGTAAAGTTCAACCAATCGGAATTCGCACGACAGATGGAAACAAACATGCTTCAGTTCGTGAAGACTTCGAACCATTCGAAAACACTGAACAACATTAAGAACAACGCTATTATTATTTCATCAAGTGGCATGATGACCGGTGGCCGGATACTGCACCATCTATATCACAGGTTACGAAATCCACAAGACACGGTGGTGATTGCTGGTTATCAGGCGGAAGGGACACGTGGCCGAAAACTGGTCGACAAAGCGTCAACGATCAGAATTTTTGGTGAAGAAGTTCCGGTAAATTGCGCTGTGGAAAACATGACCTCGCTCTCAGGTCATGCCGACAAAGACGAACTGTTTCAATGGATGAGCAATTTCAAGTCAGCACCTAAGATGACGTTCACAGTACATGGAGAAAAAAAACACATCGAAGCTTATAGCCTTGGAATCAGGGAAAAGTTAGGTTGGAACGTTACTCAGCCAGTCTACCTGGAATCAGTCGAGTTGTTCCGCGGCATCTAAATATTGCCAAACTGTGAGATGAGCTCCGTCTATTTCAATTCCGCAAATCCAAAAAGTGAATTGAATTTGACGCAATAGACCAAAACAAATTTGTAGGTTTCGAGATCAACAGACTGATCGATCTTGATATTTAAAAATGCATCGTTGTATTCCTTGCCTAACCTGGCGATAGCAACTGTGTTGGCCAGGCTATAGTTATTGGACTTTGATACGAACACATACACGTCTGGCCCGGCCGTCATAGTAAAATGCTCGAGCCTGACCAACTGTTGCTGATGGTCAAGATCATATACTGATACATTACCAGAGAGACCGTGTGCAAAGGTTGCAAATGTAGCAGTCAGTGCTGCGTTAGAATTAGACAACGGCCCGGTTGAAGTTTCCGGTTCTTCCAACATTCCAAGCCGAGCGCGAACTGGTTCGTCAGGCTCATTACATGAAAAAGCAAGCCCGGCAATCATGCACATGATAAAAAATAATTTCATTTCACCTTTGGTTTAAGCATTTTCAAAATGGCCGGTAGACAAGTCCCAATAATATCAAGCTTGCTTTATACCGGTATCGGTCATTATATATTCTGCCTTGATCGAATGAAAGTTTTTCATCTGTGGTGTATTCGCTGAAAAGAAACGTGTATCCCCCGCGGAACCCGAGACGAAGATTGACCATATATTGAATATAAAATTCGGAATTCAGCGAACCGAAATCATTGTCACTTGTCAGCAAGAGATTAAAACGAGTCGGCTTTCCATAGGCGACTGGGGATTGGCCGGGATCAAACGCGTTCGAGATGATATTGAACTCTCTTTTCGGTCCAAAACTCAGCCCCGCAAGGTCGATATTAAATCCAGCGCTTAGTTTCGAAGAAAACCTGTACTGCACATGAAACACCGCATTCAGTGAGTAAGTGATTGCCGTTGCAGTTGTCACTGTATCAATGTTCTCTGAAAATGTTTTTGAGAAAATGGTCCCAGGGTTTTGTATGGGGCTCGTAAACCGCGAGGGTGCTGTTGTGTAGTACTGGTTTGCTCCGACAAATCCGGTGAACCGCAGGCCATATCCCACCAGGAGTTTTGGATGCGACTTGATCAGTGGGCTCATATGAAAGACAGAAGCAGCGGTCGCAAAATTTTTGGACGATGCGCTTACCGCCACATCGATGAAGATACGATCGCGATATTGGGCTGGCTGAGCGAACACGGTCAAGGTCAACGCACTGAAACCTATCGACATGACAACGCGCCTCATTTTTCCTATGCCCATCTTCAATTTGGCCATCATAAATTTTGACACACCGTGTTGTGAGTGGTGATCGCCAAATTTACAAGACTGCAATTCCCCTTCTCAAAATGTCGTTCTAAACATTAACTGCTTTGTCGTTTGGATGACAGTCTGAAGCGTGGCGCTCCCAAATATCCAGCCGTGAGCTGGCGCTATTCCGATGCAATTCAGTATTTATTTCGTGACGGGTTTGCATGGAATAAGAGAACGCATTGTCTTCTAAGAGCATTGGCAAAGCGCGTCACCACCAATCGCAGTGATTTTCAAGAGAATAACCTCAAGGCAAAACGACTAATACAAGGATGTCTGTCAAAATCTTAAATTAGCTGGCCGAATATAACCCGCGCTGGTATTGCCAGATGCACTGCAAGAAACTTCAACATACACAACCGAACAGATGGAACCCATCATTGAAACATGTAGTGAAAAAAAATTAGTGGGTACGCGAATGTCGATGAGCTTAGCAGACTTCAGGGTGAATGAACTGTGGAAACATTTCATGACAAGGCGAGCCGAAATAAAAAACAGCGTGACAACCAACCTTGTCTCGATGGCGATTTATAAACGCGATCATTTTACACACTTCAAACCAACCAACGAATTTGAAAAGTGGGCGGCAGTGGAGGTATCGGATTTTAAAGGGGTTCCGCACGGTATGGATACTTTCACAGTACCTGCGGGTCTGTATGCGGTTTTTCATTACAAAGGTTCAAGCGCTGACTCGCGTATTTTTCAACACATCTACGGTACCTGGCTGCCTGCATCCGTTTATCGTTTAGACGACCGCCCCCACTTCGAAATTTTAGGGAATAAGTACAGGGCCAACGACCCAACTTCCGAAGAAGACATCTGCATACCGATCATCGGGAGATCATAAATGCAGAGCGCGTGTGATCGAGTCTTACAAAACCGACCTCTTTATTCTGTTTTCCCGAAAAAAGCAAACGATATCCGATGAAAGAAACTTGTCCTGACTTTTTTTGATGCCCGATCTGAAACTCACCGGTGCCTGTCATCCGCAGCCCATTGGATCGCGTTGTCAAATAGTTTTTTGAATTCTGCAACTTCAAAAAGTCCACCGTGATGCCCGAACAGGAAATAGATGTTCTTTGATTTCTTTTTTGGGTTTGTCCAGATCACTGGATGATCACCCATTTTTATGTCCGTGGAAGGCTTGTAGCTTTTTTCGTCCACATTTGCCAGTACTTCCGATTTCTCTCTTGGGTTTTTATCGAACGTGTACCATTCTTCGCCTGGCAAATTAAAATGTGAGGGAAGTCCGGCAAAAACAGGATGACGTTTTTTCTCTAAGTAGACTTCGCCATCCGCTCGTGCGGCAACATAATTTTTAAAACGTATGCCCCCAAGAAAGTCAGAGAACCATGGCCACATCGGATAGCCATCGAACTCACCGAGGAGCGATGCATGGTGAAACCCGATCCATGCGCCCTTGCCGTTGTCGATATAGTCTTCGAACGCAGCTTTCGATTCGTCAGACCATCGGTAGGGCGGATAGTTCAGCTGGATAAATAGTTTGTGGTTCTCGAGAAATTCTTTCGTGATCGTATCGGGGTCGTTGATCTCGATGTATTCGAAATTTTCCTTTTCGCTGTACTGTTTGATCCACTTCAGTCCGGCAGCTACGAAGCTCTCGTGCTGATCTCCGTGTTCGGTGAGGACGATAGCTTTGAATTTAGGTTGTACATGAGGCGTTGCTGCGAGACTCAATAGAGCTTGAGGTTCAGATTTCTTCACTTCCAAAGAAAACAACGCGGAAAGATCGAGCTCGTTGGTCCACCGTCCAGAGCCGATTTCGAAGTCAAAAGATTCGTAGACCTCACCGTTCTGAAGCACCTGAATTTTATAAAAACCCGGTTTAGAAAATTTCGTGAAATCGATTTCGAAAAACCGGTACCTATTGGGATTTACTGGTAATTCACGAACCACTCGTCCGGAGAAGACGGAGTCAAACGTCATGGCATCCACGATCTTAAAAGTAGTTTTACCTTCAACCTTAACTTTGCTTCCGAGCGCTGCCCGCTTTGGAAGATCGTTGCTATATCCTAATCCATTCAGGAGAATGAACGCTTCCTTTTCCGTTAAATCGAACAATTCTTTCCGGAAGTTTTCTTCGCCACTGGCAGCCCACTTGATCGCATCTCTAAGCAAGATCTTGTACGGCTCACTATCACATGACGATGAATCGTGCCCGACACTGATATACAACACGTGGTTGTAAGCCGGGTTCGTCCACATCACGGGATGATAGCCCATCGGCTTTTTCGGCTTGTAGGTACTTTCATCGGCAACTGCCAAAACATTCACATTTGAAGGTGCTTTTTCGAATTCATACCATTCATCATGCAACGAAAAAGTTGCAGGGAGATTTTTTGTAATCGGATGCTCCGGGTTCACCACTTTCACAACGCCATTCTGCAGCGGAGGATGAGGGATGTAATATGCATCACCGAGTAAGTGCCAGTACCACTTCCAGTCTTTGTGTTTGTCTGAAGAAAATTGCTTCCCCGTGAGGCCCGCGCCATGAATTCCGATCCAACCGCGGCCACTCTTTATAAATTGTTGAATGACATATTGCTTCGACTGTGAGAAATCAAAATAGGCGATGCTGAGTTGAATGAATACCTGGTACTTCGCCAAGACCGCGGGAGTAAGTTCTGCTGTGTCTCTGGTAAAATGAATGTCAAAATTGTTGTCTTTCGCCATTTTTTCGAACATGGGAATTGACTTCTTCACCATGGGACTATGATTTTTGTCCATCGAGCCAAGAACAAACACCTTGATCCTTTTCAAAGAGTCATTTGTGTCTTGGGCCACCGATACGTTGAAGTAAAACAACAAGGAGAAAACAAGAAGGAATGTGCGCATAACGGCT
>CBHROW010000034.1:0-23116 GCA_966080355.1 uncultured Chryseosolibacter sp. | reverse complement strand
TTTGCCCAATGGTAATTGATTAGTAAAAACGGTCAACCAAATTCAGGGATTGACAGCCATAAGCTTTCTGCTTTCCGCTTTTCACTCACTGCTCAAGTTCGGCAAACGTATTTCCCTGCTTCACATCACCAGTGTCGAATCCCTTCCTGAACCAAAACATGCGCTGCTCGGAAGTTCCATGCGTGAAAGCATCGGGAACGACATATCCCTGCGATTGTTTTTGCAAGCGATCGTCACCAATGGCATTGGCGGCTTCGAGCGCTTCGTCAATATCGCCTTCATCCAAAATGTTTTCCATTTGTTGTGCGTGATGCGCCCAAACCCCGGCATAAAAATCGGCCTGGAGTTCCAATGCCACCGACAACTTATTCGCTTCGGTCTCGCTCATCCGTTGACGCGCTTGCTGTGCTTTGTCGGAAGTTCCGATCAGGTTCTGAACATGATGCCCGACTTCGTGCGCAATGACATAGGCCATGGCAAAATCTCCGGATGCTCCGAATTGATTGCTGAGCTGATCGTAAAAACTCAAGTCGATATAAACCGAATTATCCATCGGACAATAGAATGGCCCGGTTGCAGCGCTTGCAAACCCACAACCCGATTGATCAGATTCTGTAAACAGAACAAGGGTCGGCTCCTGGTATTGAGCTCCGAACTCCTTTGGAAAAAGTGAATTCCAAACATCTTCGGTATATTTCAAAGTTACTTTCACAAACTTTGCGTTGTTTTCTTCAGTCGCTGTGCTCTGATATCCTGACTGTGAACCGACATTGACATTTTCGAGCGGATTATTTCCAAGCAGCAAGGAAAGAATGAGAACGATCACACCGCCTATTCCACCACCGATCGCCATTTTCCCACCCATTCCTCTTCGGTCGGAAACATTGCCGCTTTCAGGTCTGCCAATCCATTTCATAATTCAAAGTTTTTCTACTTCACAAAAAAAGCCTGTGCCACCGCGCGAACATAAGGGCTATTGATCTTTGTCTCCCTTAACCAATTTGACACCTCAAGTGCTCAACCATTTGAAACCCCAATCTTTGTGACTTCGTGACAATCCTGCATTTTTACACAGCTGGTCTGGTGTGTCAACATTATTTTTCTTTTCTTACAAACAAGCTCTTTTAACCTTAAAACCTATGAAAAGACTGTGTTGTCTAGTGATTATTCTGCTTCCTCTGGTGAGTTTCGGCCAGGGCAAGCTCATTGAAAAAATCGAACAGAAACCGGGGCAAGTGGTGATCCCCTACGAAAAGTATGTGATGCCTAATGGCTTAACTGTCATCGTTCATGAAGATCACAGCGATCCTATCGTGCAGGTTGATGTTACCTATCACGTTGGCTCGGGCCGAGAAGAGATTGGCAAGTCAGGGTTCGCGCACTTCTTTGAGCACATGATGTTTCAAGGCAGCGATCACGTTGCAGACGAGCAGCACTTTAAGCTGGTGACCGAATCTGGCGGAACGCTCAACGGATCGACCAACCGTGACCGCACAAACTACTATGAAACTGTTCCCAGCAATCAGCTTGAAAAAATGCTTTGGCTCGAGGCAGATCGTATGGGCTTTTTGCTCGATGCCGTCACGCAGCGAAAGTTTGAAGTGCAGCGCGAGACTGTGAAGAACGAACGCGGTCAGAACTACGACAACCGCCCTTATGGACTAGTGAGCGAAGTGATCTCGAAAAATCTCTATCCCTACGGACATCCTTACTCATGGCTCACAATCGGATATATTGAAGACCTTAATCGCGTTGATGCTAACGATTTGAAAAACTTTTTCCTCCGCTGGTATGGCCCCAACAATGCCACGGTGACCGTAGGCGGTGATGTGAAGCCCGCTGACGTGCTTAAACTCGTTGATAAATATTTTGGCGGAATTCCACGCGGGCCGGAAGTGAAGAACATGACGCTCCCTGCGCCAGTGCTCAGCGGAGACCGTTACGTAACCCTCGTTGACAACTATGCACGCCTTCCGCAACTTTCGGTGACTTACCCGACAGTTCCTATCTATCACCCTGATATGGCTGCCTTGTCGTGCCTCGCGCAAGTGATCGGACAGGGAAAGGCCAGCGTATTTTATCAGCAGATTGAAAAAAAACAAAAAGCAGTGAGCGCGCTTGCGTTCAGCAGTTTGTCTGAACTTGCCGGTGAATTCAGCTTCCGTGCAACGCCATCACCCGGGGTTACGTTAGCTGATCTGAAAAAACTCGTTGATGCCGCGCTTGATTCATTCGAAGTACGTGGCGTAACGGATGAGGATGTCGCCAAGTTCAAAGGAAGCTTTGAGTCTCAAACCATCAACGGCCTTCAGAGCGTATCAGGGAAAGTGTTCCAGCTTGCTCAATTTCAAACACTCGGTGGAAATGCGAATATGATCGCGAAACTGATCGACATGCACAATGCCGTGACGAAAGAGGATGTGATGCGCGTTTACAACAAATACATCAAGGATAAGCCCGCGGTGATCGTTAGTGTGGTTACCAAGGGACAGGATAACAACATCGTCCAGGCTGAGAATTATAAAATTGATCAGTCGAAATACAAAGCTCCCGACTACGGCTATAGCGGATTAAAATATGTAAAGGCGAAAGATAATTTCGATCGTGCAAAAATTCCAGGCAACGGTCAGAACCCGAATGTGAAAGTTCCGGCTTTCTGGACGAGGAACCTGAACAATGGAGTAAAAGTTATCGGAAGTCAAAGCAACGAGCTTCCATTGGTGACCTTGTCGTTCACGATGCCAGGCGGCCACCTCCTCCAGGCGAGTGATACTTCCAAGGCTGGACTGGCACGCATGTTCGCTGCGATGATGAACGAAGACACCAGGAACTTCACGGCCGAACAGATGCAGATCGAACTGCAGAAACTCGGAAGCACGGTGAGTGTGGGAAGCGGAACGGACGGTATCAGCGTAACAGTTCAATCGCTGAAGAAGAATCTTGATAAGACGCTTGCGTTGATGGAAGAACGATTGCTCAATCCGAAATTTACGGATGCGGCTTTCAGCAGAATTCAGAAGCAGACACTCGAGTCGTTCAAGTTGCGCAAATCACAACCTTCAGTGATTGCAGACGATGTTCTTGGCGAGCTTTCTTATGGACAAGGACACATTCTCGGGATCAGCTCGATCGGTACCGAGTTCTCCGTGAAGAACCTGACGCTGAAAGACGTGGAAAATTATTTCAACAACAACATCACATCGAAGGATGCCAAGCTGGTGATCGTTGGCGATGTTACCGAGAACGAGATCTTATCAAAGCTCAACTTCCTGGATAAACTTCCGCGCAAGGACATTAAACTCCCAACGCTTGCAACTGCGCCTCCGATTGACAAAACGCGGATTTACCTGGTAGATGTTCCCAAAGCTGCACAAACAGAATTCCGCGTGGGTTATGTAACGGGATTGAAGTATGATGCCACGGGTGAATTTTTCAAAATGGGTTTGATGAACTACGCCCTGGGTGGCGCATTCAACAGTCGTGTGAACCTCAACCTTCGCGAAGACAAAGGCTGGACCTATGGAGCGCGATGCTCCGTGTTCGGTGACAAGTATACCGGTGAATTTTATTTTGGATCTGGCATCAAGGCAAACGCAACAGACAGCGCCCTGGTGGAAGTAATGAAAGAAATGGATGGCTACGCGAAGAAGGGTATCACAGACGATGAGCTTCAGTTCATGCGAAGCGCCATCGGTCAGCGTGACGCTTTACGCTATGAAACTCCTTTCCAGAAAGCCGGGTTCATCGAACGCATTCTCGATTACAACCTTCCTGCCGATTACGTGGATCAGCAGAACAAGATCATAGGATCGATTTCGAAAGATGAGATCAACAAGCTCGCATCCAAATGGATCAACACCGACACGATGTACATTTTGCTCGTGGGCGACAAGGCCAACATTCAACCCGGCTTACAACGCCTCGGCTATGACATCGTTGAGCTTGACGTGAACGGAAATCAAAAGATGCAGGCTTCGATCAAGGGATCGAAGTAGTTGAAGGGTTCTTGCTTGAAGGCCAGGGGCGAGTTCGTTCCTGGCTTTTTTGCATTGAATCGGGTTGACCTGTTTATCTGTTTATCCGCGTGCCAAACGACACAAGGCACCCATCTCATCTGAAAGAAAATAAATTAACGAGCGACATGCGATATTGGCTTGCACGAATCCGGAATCTCCACGATCTTGATAAATAGTGACGGATCAACGGTTCAACGGATTAACAGATCAACGCTACACATGAACATCAACGGAAAAGCGAAAGAACAAATGACCTACGATGCCATCGTTATTGGCTCGGGTATCAGTGGTGGTTGGGCAGCAAAAGAATTGTGCGAACACGGTGCAAAAACACTCGTGCTCGAGCGAGGCCGTCCCGTCAAACACAAGAAAGATTATCCCACTGCCATGACAGACCCTTGGCAATTCAAGTACCGGGGCCAACTCGATCGCGATACTGTTTCCAATAACCCGGTGGTAAAGCGTTGTTATGCATTCGATGATGCCACACAACATTTCTTTGTAAAAGACAACGATCATCCTTACATCCAGGAAAAACCGTTCGATTGGATCCGCGGCTACCAAGAGGGAGGAAAGTCACTCATCTGGGCAAGGCAAACGCAACGGTGGAGCCACCTCGAGTTTGAATCGCCACAACGCGATGGCTATGCGGTCGATTGGCCGATACGTTACAAAGACATTGCTCCGTGGTATAGCCACGTAGAAAAATTTGTCGGCATCAGCGGAAACTATGACGGCCTCGACAACCTTCCGGACTCCGAATTTCTTCCAGCCTGGGAAATGAACTGTGTGGAAAAACATGTGCAGGATAAGATCAAAGCAAATTTCAAAGACCGACATCCCGTGATCGGCCGATGCGCACATTTGACCAAGCCGAAAGATATTCACCTGCAACAGGGCAGGGGTCAATGCCAGGCTAGGGAGCTTTGCTATCGCGGATGTCCGTATGGTGCGTACTTTAGTTCAAACTCCTCAACCCTGCCATGGGCAGAACGCACTGGCAACCTCACACTTCGCACCGATTCTGTTGTGCATTCCATCATCTATGACGAAAACAAAAAGAAAGCCAGCGGTGTGCGCGTAGTCGATGCGAACACCAAAGAGATGATGGAGTTTTACGCCAAGGTGATCTTTGTGAATGGTGCTACGCTGAACTCTAACCTCATTCTACTCAACTCGACTTCCAATCGTTTTCCAAACGGTCTTGCCAACGACAACGGACTGCTCGGAAAATACATTTGCTTCCACAATTATCGCGGTTCGATGGTTGCTTCAATTGATGGCTTCGAAGACAAATATTACTCGGGACGCAGACCCACCGCGATCATGATGCCATCGTATCGCAATTCCTACAAACGCGACATGGATTTCCTGGGAGGATACATGGTATTTTATTCTGCAACACGCGCAGGCTGGGGCAGAGGGGACAATATGATCGGAAAGGAGCTGAAAGAAAATATGACAGAACCGGGAGGCTGGGGAATTTACATGATGATGCAGGGAGAAACGGTTCCCATCGAATCGAACCACGTGCGACTGAGTCCCGACAAAAAAGATGCGTGGGGAATTCCGCAGCTGATCACTTCAGTAGGTTACACCGACAACGATGAAAAGATGCTGAAAGATTTTCTTGCCACCGGTTCGGAGATGTTGGAGAAAGCTGGTTGCAAAAACATATACACCATGGACAGCAAACAAGCTCCGGGTCTCGACATCCACGAGATGGGCGGAGTGCGCATGGGCCGCGATCCAAAAACTTCCATGCTCAATGAATGGAACCAGATGCATCAATGTAAAAATGTTTTTGTCACCGATGGCGCCTGCATGACCTCAACCGGAAGTCAGAATCCGTCATTGACTTTCATGGCAATAACTGCGAGAGCAGCGAATAAGGCGGTGGAGGAGATGAAGAAGGGTGTGCTGGCGTGATCAAAAACTACACAAAACAGACCTGTTGTGTTCCGGGATATGCACTTTTGGGAATGCTAATGGTGAAATAGAGGGAGTGGAAGTGCATGTATTTGGAAGTTTCCTCCTCCATTGGTGTTCTGATAACCCGCAGCTCCTTCTTTACGGTGATGCAATGTGAAAAGTTTTTCTCGATTTAAAATCGGAGAAAAAGCGAAGGAAAAATTAATCAGTGGGGCTTTACTACGCTAACTTAGCCCAACGGGATCTAGCCGTTTACACATCAACCAACATTTACGATTGCCTGAAAGAACTGACTCAAATGAACCACCGACAAAAATTGTCGACAATCACTAAGGAAAGAAAAGTAAAAAAGAAACATTTTGCGATCGGAGTAGCACTCCTGATCTTTTACGTCATCTATTACGCTTTATTCGAACCTAAAATGCTCGGTCACGACATCAGGTTTGTCATTTACATTGTGACACTGCCGACTATTTCCGGAATTCTTGCCCTGGCAGTTTATCGCAGGCATTTTTTGATCCACAACTTTTCAGAAAACAAAGGTGCCACGCTGTGGATTTTCATGATCGTATCCTATCTGGCACAAGGCATTCTCTTTTCCTATCTGAGCTTCGGGCAAGTTGCTAAGATTTCCTGGGATGTTTTAAATAGCGCAACCGCAAAGGAAAATGTGAAAGAACCTATTACGTGTGAAATAACTGCGTTCCGGAGCTATAAGCATGCAAATCAAATCGAATTTGTTTTCAATGACAAGAGCGAGATGCTGAACGTTCCTTATCAGTTAATCAAAGATCATTTAGGCAAAAATCCAAATGACTATTCGATTGAGATAACCGTGCAAAAAGCACTGTGGAATTTTTATCTTGTAGATTCTTGGAGTATCAAAAAGAAACCGAAGAACTGATGACCGCCAGTAATTCGGCAAAGACGAGCGATGACGACTAAGCAAGTACTAATATTGAAACTTTTCGGATTGGTCGCGACAATTGTTTACGGGTATAGCTTCCTGTGGATTTCGTTGATGTATCTATACGGTGGACTTTTTGCTCCATTGAGAGAATTGGGTTTAAAGAAGTCTGTGTATTTTGAGATTTTTGTCGTTGTTCTTTCACTCGCGCTAATGGCGCTTATTATTTTCAAAATGAAGGGCCATACGCTCCTCAAATTACTGATTCAGGATTTCGGCCTCATCATCATTGCATTTCCTTTTTTTGCGCTGGTTGCCGGATATTTCGATAATGATTTTGACCAACCAACGAAACCATTACTCTTTCATTTGACTATTTTCATTCTCACACTTTTGACGATAAATATCAATGATTGGTTGAAGACCAGGTCAGCAGCTAAAGTGCCTTTAACATCAAAAAAAACGAGTAAGCCCCATCACTTATGAAAAGATCCGTTCTCTCTCTCGCTTTTCTGTTCATCGCGTTTCTTTCGTGGTCGCAAGAGCGATTGGTGAAAGTCAATGCGCATAATTTCAATGTATCTCTAAAAGGTTTTGAAAACAGGAAGAAGAATGCGCCTGTTATCATTTTTGAAAGCGGATTGGGTTTTGATCTTGGCAATTGGAACACCATCATTGATAAGGTTGCAAAATTTTCACCTGTCCTCGCTTACGATCGGGCTGGAGTTGGGAAGTCAGACAAGATCTTTGAAATGCCAACACTTTCGCAAACTGCCCGTAATTTGAAGTCAATATTGGCTGCATTGAATATTCCGCCACCATATGTGATAGTCGGGCATTCGATGGGCGGATTATATGCCAGGGGATTTGCCGGGATTTTTCCAAATGAAGTTTCGGGATTGATCCTTATCGATCCCGCAGACTTCACCGAATCGAAAGATGACTGGAATTCGCTGTTCAGAATTCTCGGTGTTCCCGAAAAGAAGATCGAGCAAATGATGTACGATCGGTTGTACACGAAATCGGAAGCAGACTCAGCGCGTTTCGGACCCTGGAGCGAAGTGCAAGTGCTCAACGAATTACGCAGAACAGATTTTGCCGAAGTTTCAACCCTCCCTTTGCCTGACGCGCCAATCTGCTTCATTGTCGGAGGAAAATTTGAAGTCCCTGTCGAACAAAGAAGCAAAGACTTTGATCACGCGCGATTCTTTGTTTTAAAATCGAATCGAAATATGGAGAGATGGCGAAAGGTGATCGATTCATCGCCAAAAGGAGGCTCGCTCATCTACCTTTCCGATAGCGGGCACACTGTCCACCGGGACGATCCATCCGCAGTCATCAACATTATCGAGTCGCTCATGGCGACAGTAAAATAACCCGCGATACTTTATTTTCGTAAGAATACATTCATGGACTGGCTTGCACTCTTCAAAACGATAGGACTTTGCCTGATCTCCATAGTCATTGAGGCAGTCTCAGTGACCAAAGACGGCAAAACCTGGTTTGAAAATCTGCGACAGCCGAAATCTGCCTTTCCGTTTTCATTCTGGTACGTAGTTGGAGGATTGTATTACCTGATCTGCGGTGTGATCGCTTACAGGCAATTTCATTTCTTTTCCGAACTCTTGTCCATCCGGATAGTCCTGTTGAGTTTGATCATGATCACCAATGGCTTGACAAACTTCATTCTCTTCAGGTTTCGGTCGCTTAAAATGTTCTATTGGGTTTTGTTCCCATTTACAATGCTTTTCGCTGCACTCATTTTTAGTTTGTTCCCTGCCGACTTGATCTCAGTTGCGCTCGCTTCAGCTTATTTGCTTTGGCTTTTCTATGACATATATTATTTCAAGTCGTTGGCTGAAGTGAATCGCGACAAAAATTTGGAACGCCACCGCTGAGAAACTGATTTCTTCTTTTAGTGATATCGCCAAATCTGCGTTTCACCGTGACTCCGCGTCTCCCTGGCAAAAAAATCAGTTCAGCTACTGGAATCAGTATCGCGAAAAGTGGCTCAATTTCCTTTTCAATTTTCACCTGACAGTCTTTTGATTTCATCGCACGCCTGGTAGGATCAGAAAATTTTAGTACATTTGTTATGAGCCCATCCGGGTCGCTGTCGAAGGCGGCCGGATGGTTTTTTTTTGCGTTCACAGCGCCAATCATCATTGATTATCGATTAAGATGTATTTGTATAACCCCTACTTTTTATGACCCAGTTCGAACAATTGCTTCAGAACGATCTCCTTGCGCTCTTTGCTCTAATGCTTGTCCCTCTAATCCCTTCACTCATCCTTTTCGGAGCCATACGAAGAGTTAAAAGTACGGCCAACGTAAAGGGACAGTTCATTCAAGCCGGGCCGCTTAAGGGCGTTAAGTGGGACATCAGCGGAGCCGGTGCATTTTATTTCATCTTACTTTTCGTTGGCATCTATTACACATTTCAGTCTCGTACAAAAAATCAAAATACATGGAGGCTTGAAGGCAAGATAGAGTTCCCTACAGCAGACCCTGATTTTGCATTTAGTGATGTAGAAGCTTACGTGAACCCAAAGACATTCGATATCAACAGCGAAGGGCACTTCTCCATGGAATTCAATCTTGACCCTGACAAAGCAGCGCGCACTTCCATCACCATTGGGATTCCGAAATTTGACTCACATGTGGTTTATATGGTTGACAAAAAGATATACCATTTCCACGAACGTGCGATTGATGACTTGAATCACATTATCTATCTCAAAGAACCGATTCTGCTTAGACAAACGATTAAATCTGCAAACCTTCAAAACCCATGAGCACGAAATTAGTCCTTACTTTTATTGTTTTCATAATCACGCTCGGTGTAGTCTTCGCGCAAAAAGAACAGCCTTTACTGAAGGGTTGCGTACTCCGGAGATTTTCAGTGCAAGTCGACTCGGGCAGTGTCATGGTCGACACAAGCATGTATGATCGCACGTATGTTAGATTGCAGAATGCGATAAGTAAAGAAGTGGTAGAGGTGCCTACCGATCAAAATGGATGCTACAGGTTCTTCACTGTTGAGATGGGAACATATCGTCTGTTCATAGACGACCCGGTGGTTGGTACCAAGTTCATTCGTCTTGATATCACGCACGACAAACGCAATTTACAAGTTAGGCCGATCATCATCGACCGCGAGTCTGCCACACTGAAGGTGCTTCCAAAGAATTGGCAGGGTAGCAAAGCCGTCCTAGTTAAGAATTGATCTCAATCCATTCTGACCTCCCGGACGTAAACTGGAGCCAGATCTTGTTAGACAAATCACATAGATCATTTTCAATCGATTCACTTCAGGATATTGCCAGGGTTTTTCCTATGGCAGTCAAAGAATACCTCGCATTTTATTTCTTTTGCTCCTGCCTTTTTCTGCGTTGGTCGGACGGCTCTTGTTTAGCGCTCTGAACTTTACCGAGTTGCTTATCACCTGGATCTACTTGTGGGCTCATATCATGTATGTGACGCTTGTCTTGTCATTCGTTGGTGATATGATTGGCTTGATGGATTCTGAATCTATGAGCGGACTCACGGTCACCATGATCCTTTTTATGCTGCTCATGTTTTATTTTTTCGGACGAACATTTCGATACCTGACCGGTGGGCATTGGATTGTCATTTTCCTCAAAGTTTTCGTTACCATCTATGCCGGAATATTTGCATTTTTCGCCATGGTTTGGTAAGTGATGGGAATTGCAAAGTCTGTCGCAAACTAAAATTAAAACTATGATCTCAGGAACTCACCTCATTATCTATTCGAAAGACGCTGAGGCCGACCGGGCTTTCTTTCGAGACATTTTGAAATTGAACAATGTAGACGTTGGAGATGGCTGGCTTATCTTCGCACTTCCACCTTCCGAGCTCGCAGTTCATCCATCCGGAGACAACGATACACACGAGATCTACTTGATGTGTGACGATATCAAACTGTTTGTAGAGCAAATGAAGTCGCACAGGATAATGTGCAGCAAAGTTGATGATCAGGGGTGGGGATTACTGGTTCAGGTTACCTTGCCTGGCGGTGGAAAGCTCGGTGTTTATCAACCGCGGCATGCCAGGCCGATTAGTAAATGATCTGAGCTTTATGAAGCAAAGAATTTATGTTGATACCTCTGTAATTGGGAGATTTTTTGATGTCGAATTCGCAGCCCCCACGAAGCTGCTTTTTGAACGGCTTCAAAACGATGAAGTTCGATTTGTATTTCGGATCTTTTGGAATTGGAACTTATTCAAGCGCCCAGCCATGTGAGCGAATTACTTCTAGCGTATCCGCCAGAACGATTTGAAAGGGTGGAGCTGACCCAAGAAATTTTTGACCTGGCAGATCAATATATTCTTGCGAAAGTAGTTGGTCGAACCAGCGTTGGGGATTGTCGGCACATTGCATTGGCCACAGTCAATAAGGTTGACGCGCTCGCGAGCTGGAATTTTAAGCATATCGTCAATCTCGAGAGAATTAAGCGTTATAATTTTGTAAATTTAAGAATGGGTTATGACCCTATTGAGATCAGAACACCTCGAGAACTCATCAGCTATGGAGACTAAGCCTACGAAAACCATTGACGCTGTCGAAATAATGAGAGATATACGCAATAAGATCGCTCATGAAACCCAGAACATGACATTGGGTGAATTAAAAAAGTACATAGCCGATCGGCTGAAGCACTCATCATTAAAAAATATTGGGCGATAAGTCGACTAAGGACGTTTCATCCACTTTCATTCATGCTTACCTCAATCAATCCAAAACTTCCCATGCGTGACAAGTCCGTTACGTTTGCTTTCTATCAAAAGCTCGGCTTCCGGAAATTCGGCAGTGCCGATCATGACAACTACCTTATGATGGAAATGGACCAGGTTCAAATCCATTTCTTTTTGTTTCGTGAGTTGATACCTTCGGAAAACTATGGGCAGGTGTATATTCGTACTGACGAGATTGACGCGTTGTACCAGTCGATGATCAGGAAGGGGATATCAATCCACCCGAACGGACCACTCGAAGTGAAGCCCTGGGGCCAAAAAGAGTTTTCAATACTCGATCCTGATTCCAATTTACTCACGTTCGGACAGTCCCTTTAGTCTCCCGGGATTGATTCACGATAAGTTTTTCGAAAAGACGTGTAACCTTTGCAGGTGATCTTCGTACTTTGAAATGCAAAGTACTTTTAATTTAACTTATTAACACCGATGCCATGAACCTTCAAAACCGACTTGAACCTCTCATCAATGAAAAACTTGGAAAGCGCGCATTGGTAGGAGCGGGGATCGCTTTAATCCTTATTGCATTTTTTCTTTATAAGGCTGGGGAACCAAGCCCAGAATGGCCTCGCTTCTGGATTGTTCGACCTCTCGTGATCGTTCCGCTCGCAGGCGCAGCAGGAGGTATTTTCTTTCACATCATGGATCTCTGGCGAATGGAAGGCGGCTGGAGAAAATTACTGGCCAACATCGTTAGCGTATTGGTCTACATCATCGGATTTTACCTCGGCTTTGTGCTGGGCATGGATGGCACATACTGGGATTGATTATCTTCGAACCGCAGACTATCCTGCCACATTGTAATTTGTGCTGGGAACTTTTTACGCCTGACTTATGGATTCAAGAATTGAGAAAATGCGCGGATTCCGCATTTTCGCGCTCGGTCAAATTGAAACGCTTAGCGCAAAGCAGCTCAACAACGTGTCTGCTGGATTTAATAACAATATCATTTGGAACTTGTGCCACCTGATTGCCGCACAGCAGAATATGTGCTACGCGAGATCAGGCCTTCCATTCGCTGTCGATGCAAATATCGTCTCCACTTATCTCTCGGGAACCAGGCCGGGCTTGCCCGTAGAAGAAAAAGAAATTGCAACATTGAAGTCGATATTCATATCCTCTATAGATCGCCTGCAGACCGACTACGAGGCAAAACTCTTTACCAACTATTCGCCTTCGGTGATGATTCCAAAGGTTTACGGATTCGAGGTAAAAACTATTGAGCAGGCGCTCGAATACCTTCTTTTTCATGAAGGATATCATTCCGGTGTGATCAGTTCCCTGATGAAGTTGCAATAACAACCGTGCATCTCCTGCCGTGTTAAAGGTGGATGTGCGATTGTCCATTCCATATTCTGAAAAGGCTTGATGGCATACTTCAGTTTTGAAACTGGCTTGTGAGAAATAGAAAGTTTCAGAAAATTTCTATCTTCATCGCACTTCGTACAAACCATCGCTGTCATGAAAAATCTATTTCTCGTTTTTTGCCTCCTGTTGATCGCGGGAACGGTGTCTTCCCAGCAGAAAGTTATCTCCTTGTATGACGGTCCGGCCCCCGGATCTGAATCGTGGTCGTGGAATGAAGCCGAAAATAATAGCAACGCATGGCAAACGCGCGTGGTTTACAATGTAAGCAAGCCAACGCTTACTGTTTATCAGCCTGCACCAGGCAAAGCGAACGGAACAGCCGTGATCATTGCCCCCGGTGGAGCTTTTCATGCACTTTCCATCGATAGTGAAGGAATAGACGTTGCGAAATGGCTTGTTGAAAAAGGTGTCACATGTTTCGTTTTGAAATACAGGATTGCACACAGCCTTACGACAGATCCTGTTGCAGAAGTTTCTGGCAAGTGGGGCAAGAAAGAATTCGATGACGAAAATGCCGCAGTTATTCCGCTGGGCATTGCAGATGGAAGAACGGCAATTGCCTATGTTCGCAAACATGCCGATGAATATAACATTGTATCCGATCGCATCGGCATCATGGGATTTTCTGCAGGCGGAACGGTAACTTCGGGCACGCTATTCAACTATACCAGCGAAAACAAACCTAACTTCGCTGCACCGGTGTATCCTTATTTTCCTAAGGAGATGATCGGTAAGGTGGCTGCCGATGCGCCTCCGTTATTTATTGTGACTGCCTCTGATGACGGACTTGGCCTCGCACCTCACAGTGTTGATCTTTATGCTGCATGGTTGAACGCGAAGAAAGATGCCGAGCTGCATATGTATGCACGGGGCAACCACGGGTTCGGCATGCGCAGGCAAAACCTTCCTACAGACAAGTGGATCGAACGCTTCGGAGAATGGCTCGATGTACAGGGCTTATTGAAGCCTGTCGATGCGTCCATGAAAGCGTACCTGCGCAAGGAATTCACATGGGAGGGAAACACTTTGCCGTATCGCGTGCTCTATCCGGAAAACTATGACAAATCAAAAAAATATCCGTTGATCCTGTTTCTTCACGGTGCAGGAGAGCGTGGCAGTGATAACGAAAAACAGCTCGTGCATGGCGCGAAGCTTTTCCTGAACGAGGCGAACCGGAAGGCATATCCTGCTATCGTAGTAATTCCACAATGCCCGGAGAATTCATTTTGGGCAACGGTGAACATTGATCGTTCAGCGCAGCCATTCAAGATCACGTTCGACTACAACACTCCACCTAACTGGCCGCTTGTTGCAGCAAATGAACTTGTGAAACGGATCAGCAACGAAGAAGCGGTCGACAAATCAAAAGTCTATGTCACTGGTCTTTCAATGGGTGGCATGGGCACATTTGAATCAGTTTATCGTTACCCGGAATTATATGCTGCAGCATTGCCGATTTGCGGTGGAGGCGATGCACAGCACTATGATAAACGTGTGGGGAAAACTGCATTCTGGATTTTCCACGGGGCCGATGATTCGGTGGTAGATGTAAAGCTTTCGCGCGAGATGCGCGACAAGCTCAAAGCACTGAAAGTTGAGAACAAGTATTCCGAGTATCCAGGCGTAAATCACAACAGCTGGGATAATGCATTTGCAGAGCCGGAGTTTTTGTCCTGGATGGTTGCGCATAAGCGGAAGTAAATTCCTCTGCATCCCGTCATCTGCACGTTCCTTCAGAACATTCGCCTCAGGATGATGGATGTGAGAGGGGTAAAAAAACAAAGCACCTCTTCGGTGCCTTGTTCCTGACGTATGAAAAAACTAACTGACTAAGCCGGTTGATAGAATTCACTTTGTACCTGTTGCTTCTTTACCGATTTCAAAGTGAGACCTGCGGCTTCCAGATACAAATTGATCGCCCTGTCGTGCTCTTCAATTTCAACATCCTGTAACGTGATCCGTTGATCTTTCGCGACATCGCGTTTCAGTTTCAAGTTGTCCGAGATCAGAATCGGAAGCCCGGGAGCGTTCAGGTTGTCTTCCATATTTTCAATAAGCCCGTAAGCCTGGAAACCGCCACGGCCATCTAGAGTTTCACCTTGCTTGAGATCACGTTTCGCATACGCAAACACGTTCGTCTTCATGCCGTATGCGGGCTGCAGCCGGGCCGTACTGTCGAAGTAAGCTTCAGCTACACATTGCATCGCTTCAATATGTCCGAGGTAATATGGTCTGTAAAACAAATAGTATGGCCCGGGGCCGATGTCTGGCGGGAACCATCCTAACGTGGATTGTTGGAATTTATCTGCAGTGTGTCCCACAACAAATACTCCGCCCTTAGGTTCGGCACCGAGCATGTAGTCGACAATCGGATTTTTGCCGTCCCAATGTTTGTCAAAGTTGTACAGTTTAAAAATGTCGTGAATGTTAGAGGCGCGAATCGCCTGCATACCGGGAGCAGTAGCCCTGCCGTTAATCGCGTTAGCCAGCACAGCCATTTCGACATTCACTTTCGTTCCGTCAGCGAAGTAAGCGCACATGGTGTGATCGAGACCACGCATGTCTGCTTCGAACGCTATCTTTTCCGCATTTGTATAGCGGTCCTGAAAGTTCTTGATGTTCCCGGCCATCACCAGGTCAAAACCACAAAGCTTGATTTCGTCAACTAATTTCTTGATGGCTGTAGGCTTGTCACCGTCCGCGCAGGTATAAACCACGCCTTCCTCTTCCGCAGCCCTGAGCAGAAGCGGACCGTACATCAGGTCAGCTTCAAAATTCATCATCACCACATGCTGATGATTACTGATGGCGCGCATGGCATGCATTGCACCTTGCAACACCGAATTCGAAGATTCAATGAGTACATGGATCAGGCTGCTGCATGCGATAAGGTCAGCATTGTCAGTGATGGCAAGGCGCCCGCGTTGGATACAAAAATTGAGATCGGGAACAGTGTCGACAATGTCATACTCGAGGTTCAGCCACTTGGCACAATCGATCGCTTTTTTGATGTGGATGTCTGCTATCGCCACGGGCTGCATTCCGGGAGTTTTATGCAGTTGGTGAATAAGACCTTTTCCCATTGAGCCTACACCGATAACGGCAACGCGAATGCCTTTTTCAAGCGATAACAAGCGCTGTTTTAGGCTGATCATCTGTTTCATATAGAATAGGTTGGTAATACGTGTAGCGTAGAATATTAGAATTGAAAAAAGTCATGCCCGGTTCGATGACGAAAAGCCTAGATAGGGAGATAAGTCGCACCTGTGGAAGACGAATAGCGAATCTGAATCAAGCACTGTTATTATTTACCTAAGTAAACTTTGTGGCTATAGATTGGAATACATCAACTCTGCGATTGACGGCTCCTGCGCTTTGTAGAGAAATGAGGGCAAGAAAAAAGCCACCGGAATTGCTCCCGATGGCTTAGGTTTAGGTTAAGGAAGGTATTATTTCAGCGATTTGATGAGATCTTCATTCATCGCCACGTAGTCTCTGTTCTGTTCTGCTTTTGCCGCGGTCATCGAGGCATTGGCACTTTCTGTTGCGCCTTTCTTGTCGCCAAGTGCCTTTTGGATCTTTGCCTTTTGATAAAGTACCCAGTATGCTTTCGGGTTTTCCTTCGCTGCAATATTGATCCACTCCAACGCCTTGTTGAGGTCGCGGTTGGTTTCGAGGTAGTAGACAGCAGCCTGGTAGTAGTTGCCAGGATTTACTTTCGTATTTGCCTCGATCGACTTCATTACTTTCGCATCGTAGTCGGTGTTAATCGTGAAATGGATAATGGTGTTTTCCCACGCGATAGCAACTTTTCCGCTTTTGTTGTCGGCTGCGATGTCATCAATGCTGATCGTCAATGTTTCTACCGGTGCTGGAGTTTTTTCCGCCTTCACTTTGAAGTTTGCAGCTTCTTGAGACTTGTCGTACTCTGGGGTATTTCCGCCCAGTGAAAGGTCTTTGTATAACGACACAGTCCACTCAGTTGCACCTGGCCACGTGAAGATGAGGTATTCGCCCTTGGGTACGTTGATGCCTTCTACTTTAACATCGTCAGAGAAGGAGATCTTTGTTCCGTTGTTAGCACCGGTTCTCCAGATCGTGCCATATGGATACATGACATCTTTTTCTCCGAAAATTTTTCTGCCCTTGAGGCGAGGGCGGTAGTATTCGATCTTGACATCGGTGAGACCAATCGTGCTGGATACTGATCCTGCTGGGCTGGCGGCAGGAATCGTAACCTGGGCTTCAGCAACCAGACTCATCACGGCAATCGCTACAATCAGTAAAGACTTTTTCATGTGGAATTTTTTTTTGGATTCTTGGTTTATAAGGCGTCAAATTTAGAAAAGATTTTGAAATACGAAATCGATTGCATGAAGTTAAATGAGGATTTTTATCAGGGCGCAAATGTGGTTCAAATCGCCAGGAATCTGCTTGGAAAAGGGCTTTTTACAACGATCGAAGGAACAACGACAGGTGGAATGATTGTGGAGACAGAAGCATATTCCTGGAAGGAAAAAGGATGTCATGCATATGGCGCCCGAAAGACGAATAGAAATTCCATCATGTTTGATGCCGGGGGCTATGCCTATGTTTACCTCTGCTACGGCATTCACTATTTATTTAATGTGGTGACGAACGTTCCCGGAACTCCAGATGCGGTTCTTATTCGTGCGGTTGAACCGATTGCCGGCATTGATGAAATGAGGAAACGGAGGGGGAAACTTCAGACCCAGTTTCATCTTACCTCAGGCCCCGGCAAATTATCCAAGGCGTTGGGCATTGACCGAACTTTTAATGGAAAATCGCTTCTGAATGACGATGTTTGGATCGAAGACATTGGCAAAAAGATTGCAAAGAAGGATATCGGGATCAGTGCACGAATTGGGATCGATTATGCCGGTGACGATGCGCTGCTACCCTGGCGGTTCACGCTGAAAGGCAATCCCTGGGTGAGCAAGTAGTCTTTGGAGTTAAACCCTTTAGTTGAAATTGAAGCGTTGTTTTTGCATGCGGTTATTTTTTACAGCGGTACTCATCATGGCGGCAGGTGGGAACCTCCTGGCGCAAACTTTACAAGCTGATTCATTCGGAACTGTCAACTCGGTTTATGACGAGCAAAATCCGATCATCAGTTCGGATGGTCATACGTTATTCTTCACCATCAGCAATCACCCTGAGAACATCGGGGGAAAAAAGGATCCGGGCGACATCTGGTTTTCAAGACTGGTAGGAAGCAGCTGGTCGGCTCCCGTACACGCTGGCGCGTTGCTGAATGACAAAGCATACAACGCGGTGGCTGGCGTCTCGTCCAGCGGAAGTCAGCTTTACCTGCACGGGCACTATGACCCTTCAGGCGAACGTGCAAAAACTCAAGGTATTTCGGTTTCAACAAACAATGGCAGCGGATGGAGCCGCCCGACCAACATCACAATCCCATATTATATGAACAAATCCGGGCTTCTGTGCGGAACGGTAGCGATGGATGGTTCGGTGTACGTTTTTTCGGCCGATACCTATGGCACATATGGCGTTGATGATTTGTATGTGAGCTTCAACCGTGACGGAAAGTGGACCGAACCTAAAAATCTTGGCCCCGTGATCAACACGCAATTCCAGGAACTCAGTCCATCACTTAGCCCGGATGGGATGACGTTGTACTTTTCAACAAACGGCTTGAAAGGCTACGGCAGCTTCGATATTTATTCTGCTACGCGGCTTGATGATTCCTGGATGAACTGGACAACTCCAAAAAATCTCGGAAGCGAGATCAATACCGCGGGCCGTGAGCTCTTTTACCGGCCCGGCATCGAGCCGCTCACTGCGATTTATACAACCACGTTCAACAGCGATCGCTACGGCAACCTCGCATTTTATCGCCCAAAAGAATCAAGTGCTGTTGCCAATAACGATCCGATTGTGCGACTTCCAAACCCACGACTCGATTCGGTTATCGAAATAGCGGAGGTCAGACATGATTCTGTTAACTCAGAAGCTTCGAACAGCGGACGAATTCGCGTTTTTGGAAAAGTGACAAACGCGAAGACCGGTGAGGTCATCTCGGCATCGATCTCGTTCGCTTCCCCCGGGAAACCTGATGAGATTGCCACGAGCACAAGTTCAGGGTACACGATCTCGGTACCGTCCACGGAAGATTATGCCGTAGCAATCGAGGCAAAGGGATTTATCAGTGCTCTCGAGAATTTGAATTTAAACACGCTTGAGAAAAAGGATCTTGAAATGGACTTCAAGCTTCAACCTGTTGCTGTCGGAATCACAGTGAATCTCAAGAATGTGCTGTTTGTTCAAGCGAAGACAGACATCCTTCCGGACTCTTATCCGGAGCTTGATCTTGTCGTCCATTTCCTCAAGACAAACCCGACTGTGAAAATCGAACTCTCGGGTCACACCGATAACCGAGGCGTTCACAACGACAACGTAAAGCTCTCGCAGCAACGTGTAGATAAAGTCAAGGCCTATCTTGTCAGCAAGGGAATAGACGCCAAACGAATTTCAGGCAAAGGATACGGTGGAACCAAACCGATCGCAAGCAACGACACCGAAGAATCAAGAAGAATGAACCGGAGGGTGGAGTTTACGATTAAAAGAAGCTGAAGGCCGTTGAGCTAAAAGCAAAAAGCTTAGCGTAACGGATTTCGACACCCATGCCTTTAATGAGTCCAATTTCGGATAATTTACACGCTTGACTTGCGCAACTTTTACAAACACGACTTCAGCATAACTTTTTCTTTCAGGCGTGGCGCATCGAGGTTCTGATGCCCAGCTTTCGGCTTTCAGCTTTTTGCTTTCAGCTTAAAAAATGTTTTTCCCCAACACCTTCATCACATCATTTTTATAATTCCTTCCGATCGGCACATGGTGTTTTCCTATTTCCATATCCGTTGCCGAGTAAGCATCGATCTTCTCGCGATTGACTATGAATGAACGATGAATGCGCAGGAAGTTTTCTTTCGGAAGGCTTTCTTCGAGGTAGCTGATCTTTTGTTGTGTGACAATTTCCTTTTCTCCCGTTCGAACCTTCACGTAATCTTTTATGCTTTCGATATAGAGGATGTCGGTCATTTTGACTTTGATCATCTTCTTATCGACTTTGAAAAATACATAGTTCTCGTTCTGCTCAACACGAACCGTGGAAGCAGATTGCGGAACTGCGACCGGTTGGTGCAGCACTTTTGCTACGGCCTTGAGAAAGCGATCGAAGGGAATGGGTTTCAATAAATAGTCTGCAACCTCGAGCTCAAACCCATCGATAGCGTAGTCTCGAAAAGCGGTGGTGAAGATGACTTTAGGCGGATTTTTCAGGGTCTTCAAAAAATCGATGCCTGAAAGCTTCGGCATTTGAATATCGAGAAAGATCAGATCGACAGCGTGCTGTTGCAGGAAAGTAAAAGCGGAGACGGCATTTCGAAAAGTACCCTCGAGTTTGAGCTGATCGACCTTTGCTACGTAAGATTCCATGATCTCTATTGCTAAAGGCTCATCATCAACAATAATGCATTTCATAAGATGCCGTTTTAACCTTGTATCGATAAAATCACCAAAAAGGTTTCTTCCCCATTCAGGATTTTCAATTCATAGCGCGATGGGTAAAGAAGATCGAGCCTTCTTTTCACATTCCGGATCCCTATGCCTTCTTCGCGAGGAGTACCATTTTCACCCACTTTACTATTCTCTACTTTAATAACAATATGGTCGATGTGCGAATCGATCGAGACTTTCACCCACGATTGCTGAAGGTTTTCGCTTGCGCCATGCTTGAAGCAATTTTCAACGAACGGAAGCAGAATGAGCGGGGCGATGTTGCGGTCGGCTACGTCTCCCGTAACGCGTAAATCTACATCGAGCTTCTCGCCATAACGCATCTTTTCGATGTCGATATAATTTCGAATGAACTTGATCTCTTTGCTCAACGGCACCTGGTCACTTCTGCATTCGTAGAGCATGTAGTTGATCAGTTCTGAGAGTTTCAGCACGGTCTCGGGGGCCTTGTCGCTTTTTTTGAGCGTCAAAGCATATAAAATTTTGAGCGTGTTTAAAAGGAAAAGCGGATGGATTTGTGTTTTGAGGAATTTCAACTCAGCCTGAAGTTTTTCTTCTGTTAGAATTCGCTGAGCTTTCTGATTCGTATACCAATACTTCAGCAGTTTGATAGCCACCGCGGTAAAAACAACAGTGTACATACCGACAAATGACTTAACGATTTTCGGAAAATAAAAGAATGGGTCAGCCAGCCACGATGGGTAATACAACGGGTAAACGAACGTGAAGGAAATGTATCGCTGGATCGTGCCAGCAACGAGCGATGTAGTAAAGAACCAGACGAAAAAGAGCACGTATTCTCCGGTCAGCAAAAAGCGCGGCAGAAGAAAATACAAGGTGAAGTAAGTGAAAGCCATCTTCACCGGAGCGTAGATCAGTTCCTCGGCAAAGGTCTGCGCGTAATTTTCTTCAAAGCTTCCGTAAAGCGTGGCGTAAAAAACAATGTGGGCAACCCAGAATAAAATGTGTTGCAATAATCGGTCGCTGAAGATCCAGTCAAATTTCTTTTTTACGAGTTGAGTCACGTCTCTTCCGTTACGCTTGGGTATGGACAAAGTTTCGGTAAAGATAAAGGATAGGTCGAAAGCCGCGAAACACAGAGACGGATATCGATTTGAACAAGTCAGGCGACATCTTTTGCCGGACAAAATGCTTGAGGCATGGCTTCTGTACAGTTTGCCCGGGAAAAGCTGCAGTAAAGCAAAATCTGAGAAACAAATTGCTGACATATCGTTCATGCGAACAAACCTCGTCCCTGCATGAAATCTTTTTTCCTTTTTCTGAACCTGTCGATATTGCTGACCGACAATCTGCAGGCAGAACAGTCTAAACCTGTTTTGGCGATTCAGCGAGCAAATTCTGAGATCATTATCGATGGCAAGATCGATGAGCCTGGCTGGAGCGAAATTGAATTTACGAGCCCTTTCTTCAACAAATGGCCAACTGACACGGGATACGCCAGGCAACAGACCCAGGTGAGGATGACTTACAATGAGAAGTTCCTTTTCGTTGCCGCGATCAATTTCCAAAAGCGCGAAGACATCATCATTCAAACGCTCAAGCGCGATCAGCTTGATGCTTTCTGGAGCAGCGATGGGTTTTCAATAGTGATCGATCCCATCAAACAAAAGACAGCCGGGTTCATGTTCGGTGTGAACGCAGGCGGTGCGCAAATCGAAGGTGCGATCAACCTGATGGGCTCATGGTCGCGAGTCAATGAGAACTGGGATAACAAATGGTTCTCTGCAACATCAATTCATGACGACTATTGGATTGCTGAAATCGCCATTCCCTTCAGCGCACTCCGGTTTAAAAATGCGTCTGGCGATTGGGGATTGAACTTCATTCGCAGCGACATGAAGAACAATGTATTTTCAACGTGGTCGCCAATTCCCCTTCAACTCAATGGCATGGACCTCGGGAATGCAGGAACACTTCGCTGGGGAGAGCGCTTTGTACCGGATAAAAGTAACGTCACCGTTATTCCTTACATATCGAGCGGCCATTCGAAAAATCACGAAGAAGGAGAACCTGCGCGATCCGATGCAGGTGTCGGCATGGACATGAAAATTGCAGTGACATCATCGTTGAACCTGGACGTGACCGTAAAACCAGATTTTTCAAATGTAGAGGTTGACCGCCAAATGACAAACGTCACCCGGTTCTCACTGTTATTTCCTGAGCGAAGAAATTTCTTCCTTGAAAACGCAGACTTGTTTACAAATTTTGGTTCCTGGATGGTTCAACCATTTTTTTCGAGGCGCATCGGTCTTTACGATGGAAATCCTGTGCCAATACTTGGTGGGGCCAGATTGAGTGGAAACCTAACAAAGGGCCTTCGCATAGGGATCATGGACATTCAAACACAAGCAACGGACTCCCTATCCGCAAACAATTATCTTGTCGGCTCATTTCAGCAACGGGTGCTGGCGAGATCGAACATCAAATTCTTCGGTGCGAGCCGTCAGACCACGCGCACTGTCGAGGGTGATACCGAACAGGACTTCAATCGAACTTACGGTGGCGAGTTCCAATATCTTTCTCGCAATGGCAAACTCAG
>CBHROW010000033.1:0-23285 GCA_966080355.1 uncultured Chryseosolibacter sp. | reverse complement strand
ATTTTAAGTTTAGGTTAAGTTTAAAAACACAATTTCAAACTTATAACAAAATTTTAATCTAGCGAAAGGTTCTAATACAAAATGTTGTATCAGATAAGATGTATTATACCCCAAAAGGCGTTAATAATAGACCATTTTGAAGGTTTTTCGGCAGCATAAAAAGTGTGAACGGGACATTTTTATTGACACAAGGATCCTAGCAAAAACCGTTGATAACAGAATAGCCGTAACCGGTCATGAAAAATGACTGCTCGTACGAATTGGCTGGGCGCACATGCCGAAGGGTGATATGACGGGCGCCTGCTTACAGGGCAGGGTTACCGAATGATCTTGAACTCGATCCTTCGGTTTTGCTGACGTCCTTCCTCTGAATTGTTATCCGCTATAGGTTTTTCAGCGCCATAACCTTTTGGAACAAGGCGGGCAGCTGAAATTCCTTTGCTCACAAGGAAGTTGTAAACAGCCTGCGCCCGTTTTTCAGAAAGTTGTTTGTTATAAGACGCAGCGCCTGAGTTATCGGTATGACCGCTGATTTCCATGCGGATCTTCGGATTCTCGGTTAGAAACACGATGATCTTTTGCAGCTCGGTGGTGGATTTTTCTTTCAGGTCATATTTATCGACATCAAAAAAAATATTCTGCAATACCCCTGATGTGCCTTCCACAGCACGTTCGAGGTCGATATCGAGATTAATCGGTGCAAAGTCTTTGACTTCCGAATAATTGAAGTTCAAGCTTTTAAAAAGATATCCAGGCTTATTTACGTATAACGCATATTCGGCACCTTGCGTAAGCACCATCAGGTATTTTCCTGTGAGGGAGTCGCTATCAACGAGCGATTCTGTTTTGTTACCGTTCAGGTTGATGAGTTCAACTTTGGCGAGCAGGGGCTGCCGGGTTGCTTTGTCGCGCACGATTCCTTTTACATAATTGCTTTTGAATTTGACCTGTCGTTCTTCGGGAATTTCAATTTCGTAAATAAAGCTCACGGAATATCCTGCAGGTCTCGCTTCCTCGTGCGAATAAAATCCTTTCTTTCCATCAGCTGTGATGAACAGTGAAAATTGGTCTTCGTGCGTATTGATGGGAGCGCCCAGATTTACAGGTTCAGTCCATGCCGCAGCTGTGTCGCGTTCACTGGAAAAAATATCGTAGCCACCGAATCCTGTCAATCCGTTGGATGCGAAATATAACGTACGATTATTGACGTGAATAAATGGCGAGATCTCATCATATACCGTATTGACCGGTTTGCCGAGATTTTTAGCACGCGTCCACTCGTCCTTGTCGTTGAGCGTTGAAACCCAGATGTCGCGCCTGCCCTGTCCTCCCCTGCGGTCAGAAACAAAGTAAAGCGTACGGCCGTCTGCGGAAAGAGAAGGCTGAGATTCCCACTCTGCGCTGTTCACGGCAATACCGAGGTTTTTCGGTTCACTCCACTGCTCACCTGCTTTTCGGCTTTCGAAGAGATCGCAACTGCCGAATCCTGCTCTGCCCACGCACGATGTAAAAATGAGTTTGCGGCCGTCTGCTGAAATCGTGCACGTTCCTTCGTTGAGTGAGGAGTTGATCTTGTCGGAGATTGAGTGAGGCGGGCCCCAGCTTCCATTGGGAAGTTTGCGGCTAATTACAAGATCCTCATCATCGCTTCCACCTGGCCCCAGCCTCCGTGTGAAGATCAAATCCTGCTGATCGGCCGTGAGCACCGGAAAATATTGAAGGACAAATGCGTTGACGGTATCTGAAAGTTTGCGCTGTTTATATGCCGATGCTTTTTCCGCATTAGCGCGGGCAAATTCGATGTTTCGCAGAAGCAGCGAAGCGCGGTCGAGCCTGGCCTTGTTCGCCTTTTCTTCCTTAACAAACGATGAAAGATACTGGGAAGCCTTTTCATAGTTTCCGAGGTTGAAATAGCTTTCGCCCAGATCAAACCAGAATACTTTTTGTTTTTTAGGATCTTCGGTCAGGCTCAACCCTTTTTCGAAAAATTGATTGGCAGTGACATAGTCTTTTTGGGACATGTACACGATACCAAGCCGATAGTACGCCTCAAAAAAATGCTTGTCTTTGTCGATTGCCTGAAGGAGAAGCTGAATAGCCTGTGTAAACTGGCCCCGAACTCGAAAATTATCGGCTTCGGTATAGAGATCGATAGCTTTTTTATTTTTTGTACTCAACACAGGTTGAGCTGCGAGTTGCAGTGTGACGAACAGAAAAAATAAAATCAATATTCTCATGTGGAGCAAACTAAAAAGTGATGTTTGAGACCGGGATCTCGTCTGATTCAAAACGAAGCATGGCATTGATCAACCGGAACACTTTGAACGATGAAATGTCTTCAACTGATATTTGTTCGGGAACGATCTTATTGTCTTCGATCAATTGTTGCCGCATTGTTCCGGGCAGCAGTGGTGACCATGGCGTATACCATGTCTTGCCTTTGCGAAAAACGATATTGGCGTATGATGAATCGGTTACCAATCCTTTTTTTATTATGAGAATGTCGTCACAGCCATCGCGCTTTTCAAACAGCTTGTCGATCTTCGTTCGATCGAGGAATTTATGCGAGTACGATATCCTTTCGCTTTCGACAACCTTCAAACTGTTGATCGGTCGTTGCTGGTAAGGATTGAACTCAACGGTTTTGGAATTCTCATCATAGACGATCCGGCATTTGAACAATCCTTGAGAAGGGGCATCAATTTCGCTTAAAAATTTTTCAAGGTTTACGTCCTCATCCACTCCGCAGACTTCCTGCAAACTTTTTTTCATCCGCTGTTCGTGGTAAAAAAGGTTTGCAAAAGAGCCATTCTCTAATCGGATCGATTCAATCAACAGGGACATAAATTTTATCTATCATTTCTTCGTACTCTCTGTCCAGCTGGCTTTGTGAAGTGATACCTCCGCCACTTCGATAAAAGTAATGGCCGTTTTCCTGTTCGATGAAACGGATCATTACACACGAATCGAATGTGACGCCATCAAAAATACCCGCGACTCCCGTATAATATCCGCGTGTCTCTCCTTCGGCTTCGCGAATTATTTGCAATGTTTTCGGCTTAGGAGCGCCACTCACACTTCCGGCCGGCAACAACTGCTCCAATATCGAACCAAAACGATTTTGCAATTCACCCAAATTTCCTTCGATCTCTGAGCTGACCTGTAATAAGTGTTTATCGCGTGTGGCGATCTTGTCGATATACCGAAATCGTTTTACATGAACATGGTCGGCCACTGTGCTCAGATCGTTTCGAATGAGGTCAACAATCGTGACATGCTCAGCAAGTTCTTTGATGTCGCTCAAGATTGTCTGCTCGGCATCGGGAAGGCTCGCATCGATGGTGCCTTTCATGGGAAACGACCGGATCTTCCGCTTTTCAATCTGGACAAAAATCTCCGGAGAAAAAACCAAAAAACGATTCTTGTAGAGGAGTTTGTAGCGGGCCTTCGCCATGTGAAAGAGGTCGGCTAGTTCACCTTCGATCCGAATCGGTGTCTTTATGGTCAGGTTGGTAAGGAACGAATCGCCATAAGAAAGGGCGCACATTACATGATCGAATTTTCTTTGAAAATCATGGCGTGAGATCGGCTGTGGGGTGATGTTGAAAAGATGGGGAGCTGTGATCGATCTGACATTTGTCTTCCCATTGAAATCGAAGAGAATTTCGTGACGATCGATTTCAGTGAGTGGTACGGCAACAGGTTTCCGCTGTTCAAAGTCGACCATGAAAAAAAATGCAATTCGGTTTTGGCCCCAGTCGTCCAGGCGTTTTACAAACTCAGGGAAAGTTAGCTGATCGTGCACTGCAATCAGGGAATATTCATGTACTTGTGGATCTGCAATGACACTTCCCACTTCGGGTGGTTTTTCACATACTCAATGATGAGCGGGAGCATTTCTTTCTCTCTCGACCACTCGGGCTGCAGAAACAATTTACATCCGGCAACTACTTCATCACCAAACTGTTCAGCCCATGCAAAATCGCTCTTGTTGTAAACAATGATCTTGAGTTCATTGGCCCTTTTAAAAATAGACGGATCAGGCTCCTTGAATTTTTTTGGTGAAAAGCAAATCCAGTCCCACGTTCCCGTAAGCGGATAAACACCTGATGTTTCGATGTTCGTTCTCACACCGATCGAGCGAATCGATTGTGTCAACGCAGATAGGTCATACATCGCTGGCTCGCCACCGGTAATGACTGCGATAGGTGAACCGCTCATTTTAATCTTCGACACGATCGTCTCGACAGAAACTTTCGGATGAATTGATGCGTCCCACGATTCTTTGACATCACACCAAACACAACCCACGTCACACCCACCGAGCCGAACGAAATAAGCAGCGCTTCCCTGGTAGAAACCTTCACCCTGAATGGTGTAAAAGTCTTCCATTACCGGAAGCGTGATTTCCGATTTTAAAGTTTCTGATTTGTGATCGAGGTTCATCGACACGATCTTACGGATTCCTTGACTCCGTAGCGCGCAAAGTATTCAACAAAAGTGAAGCGATGGTCATCGGGCCAACGCCACCAGGTACAGGTGTTATGAAAGAAGCCTTTTTCGAAACATTTTTAAAATCAACATCGCCTCTGATCGCCCAGCCTTTTGCATACTCGGGGCCTTCAACACGGGTTGTGCCGATGTCGATCACAACGGCTCCTTCTTTTACCATATCACCCGTGATCAGACCGGGTTTACCCACCGCGCTGAGCAGAATGTCGGCCGACTTTGTATAATTCTGCAAGTCCTTCGTGTACTTGTGGCAGATGGTTACCGTGGCGCGTCCTTGTTCGGTGAGCATCATACTCAGCGGTGCGCCAGCAATGCGGCTTGCTCCGACAACCACGGCATGTTTTCCTTCCGTCTCGATGTTATATCGTCTTAACAACTCCATCACGCCAAACGGAGTTGCAGGCATAAGCAAAGGATTTTTGGAAATGATGCTACCAAAGTTGTGATTGGTGAATCCGTCAACATCTTTATCGGAGCGGATCTTTTCGGTGATGCGTTCAACAGAAATGTGCTCAGGCAGCGGAAGCTGAACGATAAATCCATCCACATCTTCATCATCGTTCACATGATCGATGTGCTTCATCAATTTTTCTTCGCTGATGGTGTCTGCGAAGCGCATCATGGTGTAGTGAAAGCCAACGGATTTACAGGCTTTTACTTTGTTGTCGACATAAGTCTGACTGGCTCCATCGTCACCCACGAGGATGATAGCGAGGTGCGGGATCTTTTTGTTCTGCTGTTTGCGCAGCTTTACTTTTTCCGCGATCTCGTTCTTGATGTCGGTGGAAACTTTTCTTCCATCGATTAAGGTATATGATGTTGCAGCCAGTGTGGACATCTATTTTTTTCTAAGTTTTCGATGTTATTCTTTTGAAAGTTTTCTTTTTCCTAATTCGCACAAGACTAAGATCAAGGTATTCGCGCACTAGTTTGTGATATCTCTTCTTCGCCCGGCTAACCTGGTTCGCTTTCCTTTGAAGATTGGTCCGCGGACTACTATACAAACGATCGCCCAATTTTTTTCCGACCATTTTTCGAGCGTGCGCAATGCACGAAGCACGCTATGCATAAAAAGTTGATTAAGAACGAATCTAATCAATTTTCAACACAGCCATAAACGCCTCCTGAGGAACTTCAACAGTTCCGATCTGGCGCATGCGCTTCTTTCCTTTTTTCTGTTTCTCCAAAAGTTTTCGCTTACGCGAGATGTCACCACCGTAACATTTCGCGATCACGTTCTTGCGGATAGCGCTGATCGTCTCCCGCGCCACGATCTTCTGACCGATGGCTGCCTGAATAGCCACTTCGAACATATGCCGTGGAATAAGCTCTTTCAATTTCTCGCACAACTTTCTTCCCCACTCCTGTGATTTCGCGCGATGAACGATCGCACTTAACGCATCTACTTTATCACCATTCAACATCACATCCAGCTTCACCATATCGGATTCGCGGAAGCCGATCAGGTGATAATCCAAGGAAGCATATCCGCGAGATATCGATTTCAGTTTGTCGAAGAAGTCGAATACGATTTCAGACAACGGCATTTCAAAAGTCATCTCCACACGATCTGTCGTGAGGTAGTTCTGATTTTTGATCAGTCCTCTTTTGTCCATACACAAGGTGATGATGGGACCGATATATTCAGACTTCGTGATGATCTGCGCCTTGATGAAAGGTTCTTCAATGCGATCGAGGCGGGTTGGGTCAGGCATCTCTGAAGGTGCATTTATACTAACCTCTTCGCCATCGGTCAAATAAGCTTTGAACTGCACGGAAGGCACCGTTGTGATCACCGTCATGTTGAATTCGCGCTCGAGACGTTCCTGGATGATCTCCATATGAAGCATGCCAAGGAACCCGCATCGGAAACCGAATCCCAACGCAGCGGAAGTTTCAAGTTCCCATACAAGTGAAGCGTCATTCAGCTGAAGTTTTTCCATCGCGTCACGAAGCTCTTCAAACTCGGAGGTCTCGACCGGATAAATACCGGCAAACACCATGGGTTTTACCTGCTCAAAGCCTTTTAAAGAAGGCGCAGGATTCGCTACGGTGGTGATGGTGTCACCCACGTGAACTTCCTTCGCTACTTTTATTCCGGAGATCAGGTAACCAACATTTCCAGCGCTGATTTCCATCCGCGGATGTTTATCAAGCTTCAGAACACCGATCTCATCAGCGTTATATTCCTGGCCTGTGCTCACAAACTTGATCCTGTCGCCCTTTCTGATCGTTCCGTTGAAAACTTTGAAGTAACATTCGATTCCCCGGAAGGAATTGAAAACAGAATCGAAGATCATGGCCTGCAATGGAGCTTTCGGATCGCCTTGCGGAGGTTTGATACGATGCACTACTGCCTTCAAAATATCTTCAATACCGATACCTTCTTTGGCGCTGGCGCGGATCACGTCTTCACGCTTGCAGCCCGTCAGCTCCACAATCTCATCAGTCACTTCTTCGGGCATCGCGTGGGGAAGGTCGATCTTGTTCATCACCGGAATGATCTCGAGATCATGTTCCAAGGCGAGATACAAATTGGAGATAGTTTGCGCTTCAATTCCCTGACTTGCATCAACGATCAGCAGCGCACCTTCGCAGGAAGCAATCGAGCGGGATACTTCGTAAGAAAAATCAACATGGCCGGGCGTATCGATCAGGTTGAGGATATACTCTTTTCCATCGAGCTTGTAGTTCATCTGGATCGCATGGGCTTTGATGGTGATCCCTTTCTCTTTTTCGAGATCCATATTATCCAATACCTGCGCTTCCATCTGGCGCTCGTTCAGCGTTCCAGTGAACTCTAACAGCCTGTCAGCCAGGGTACTTTTACCATGATCGATGTGTGCTATAATGCAAAAATTGCGGATGTTTTCCATACCCGTCCTGATTCCTCAAAATTTAAACGGCAAAGGTACGAAATTAGGGATTAGGGATTGGGTATTGGGCGGGAGAAAAATGGAGCTGCGCTAGAAGCCGGGGTGCCGGTCGCCAGAAAACGGCAATGGCTGTTGGCCACGGCTGTAGCAGCGAGTAGGATATTAGAATGGCCGCGCTAAGATTCTTATTTGCTAGCTACGTTTAGATCCATGCGGTCTCAATCAAGCACGCCAAAGTCATAGCCTTCGCCAAAAGCCACGGCTACTTATAAACCACTCCATCTTTCATGACAAAAAACACCTTTTCAGTCGTGTGGATGTTTGTTAGCGGGTTTTCATCTGTGGCCACGATATCGGCAAGTTTTCCAGCTTCGAGTGTTCCGATCTTGTCGCTCATGCCGAGAATTCCTGCACTGGTAACGGTTGCGGATTTGATGGCTTCCATCGGGGGCATTCCGGCTTCAACCATATAACCAAACTCTTTCGCGTTTTCACCATGCGGATAAACACCGGCATCGGTGCCGAAAGCAATCTTAACTCCGCGCTTGTAAGCTTTGCCGAACGTTGTCTGCAACTGCGGGCCGATGGCCAGCGCCTTCGGAACAACAAGCGGATGATAATAACCGGCTTCTTTGGCCTTGTCGGCAACAAACTTACCCGCGCTGATAGTTGGGACATAGAACGTCCCTTTTTGCTTCATAAGGTCCATAATTTCTTCCGACATCATGGTGCCATGTTCGATGGTCGTGATTCCCGCAAGGACCGCGCGTTTCATCCCCTCAACGCCATGGGCATGAGCCGCAGTATGAAATCCATAATCTTTAGCAGTTTCGATAATGGCCTTGAGTTCTTCATCGGTAAACTGCGGACCCGATCCGTCCTTTGCCAAGCTGAGTACGCCACCGGTTGCCGTGATCTTGATCAGGTCCGAACCATCTTTATATCGCTGACGCACCGCCTGGCGGGCTTCTTCCGGTGAGTTGATCACGCCTTCTTTCGGCCCCGGATC
Organism: uncultured Chryseosolibacter sp.; assembly: GCA_966080355.1. Classification (GTDB taxonomy): domain Bacteria; phylum Bacteroidota; class Bacteroidia; order Cytophagales; family Cyclobacteriaceae; genus Chryseosolibacter. The sequence continues at coordinate 14,888 of CBHROW010000033.1, read as the reverse complement.
TCCCATTAAATCTTTGCGATAACTATTGGTTGGATCAGCATGACCGCCTGTTGTCGCGATTGATTTTCCTGCCGTGAATATGCGTGGCCCAACCACTAACCCTTGATTGACTGCATTTCTCAACGCCACATTCACACCAGAACCACCCAGATCGCGCACCGTGGTAAATCCGGCCACCAATGTCTTCTTCGCAAAAACTGTCGATCGGAAAGCGATGTCGGCATCATTGAGTGTGAATCGCTGGAGTGCTGCGTCCTTGCTGGTTTCTCCTTCGAGGTGAACATGCATGTCGATCCAACCCGGCATCACAGTTTTCTGACTGAGGTCAATTAGTTTCTCATCTGCACCTGGTTTGGTGAAACCTTTTTGGATCGCCACGATCTTATTGCCTTCGATCACGATGGTCATCTGCGCCTGCACATCGTTCGATTTTCCATCGATGAGGTTTCCACAGTGAATGACAGTTTTCTGAGCGATGGCGATCTGCGCGAAAAGTAATGCAGCAACGACCAGCAACGATTTTGCCTTCATGTTATTTCTTTAAATGTTTTTCAGTGAGTTTCTTCAGTTTTTCAAGGTCTGCCTCTGACATCGATGACGACTGCACATGAAGCATGAGCTCGAACATGACTTCGCGATCGTAACCGAGGCGCGATGCAATATTGGAGCAAAAGACTATTTCCTCCTTGTACATGCGTTCATCGATCTTCATTAATTGAACGAGACTGAAGATATAATCGAATTTTTTATCATTGGATAGGTCTGCAGGAATGATGATCTCGTGATGCTTGTCGAATAAAGGTGTGATGAGATCAGGGTAAATGCCGTTCGCGCGACCGATGTTGATGACATAGTTTTTTTCACGATCTGCGATGGAGCCATCAATCCTTGCGAGGTTGATCAGCAGTTTCATCTGCGATAGGTCGGACATCGATTTGAGTTTAGGTAAAATCGATTCAACCTAGCAACTAAATAACAAATAACCAATACCTTTAACCGCGATGAATTTTCTGGCGCATATTTTTTTATCGGGCGAAAATGAGAAGATCATGGTGGGCAATTTCATCGGAGATTTTGTGAAGGGGAAGAATGCGATTCAACAATTCGAGACCGACATTGCGCACGGCATCGAACTTCACCGCCTAATCGATGAGTTTACTGACAGCCATCCTGTTGTGACGGAAAGCAAGAACCGGTTGCGACCGAAATACCGACATTACTCTGGCGTAATTGTCGATGTCTTTTACGATCACTTTCTCGCGAAGAATTTCACTGCATACCACCCCGTGCCACTCGACAAGTTTGCTTCGAATGCATATGCTACGATGGAACGATATCATGCAATTCTTCCCGAAGGAGTCAACCACATGCTGCCTTATATGAAACGCGGCAATTGGCTTTTTAATTATCGTGAGATCGAGGGTATTCACCGCGCCTTATCAGGAATGGCAAGCAGAACACCATTCAAATCAAACATGGAACATGCAAGCGAAGACCTGAGGGCGTACTTCAATGAGTTTAATAACGAGTTTGACAGATTTTTTCCAGAGTTGCAAAAAGCATGTAACGAGAAACTTGCAAGCTGGCACGGTCCACCTCATCCCCGCCCTTCTCCTGCAGGACAAGGGTGACTAGGTTCAAAATGTGACAATATTTCTAATTGCGCGGAGACCTACCAAGCATTCTATCTTCAACTTTGCAATTCTACGCGCGGGCGTAGAAATCGATTCGTGTTTCTTTTGCGCCAAGGGATTGTAAATAGTCTGCAACTTCAGCTGAATCTGTTCCACCTTTCTGAGCGTGATGAAGCATTGTAAAACCATGCGGACCTTTCGAGTTGAGCAAGCCGGGATTAAAAGTCAAAACCTGTTTGACAATATCAAGGTGTCCGAGCATACACGCCAGGTAAACATTGTATCGCGCACCTTTCGACAACAGGTAATTCGCGATCTCTTTATTGCCAACATGCCCTGCCGCCTCGATGCCCGATTCATAATCACCTCCTCCCCAATCGAATGATGAATGAAGTAAGAGATGGTTTTGCTCGAGCAATTCTTTGCACCGTGCGAAATTGCCGTGTGACACGGTAACAAATTCTTTCACAAGGTCGATGCTCAACGGTGCCGGCTTCTCCTGCTGCAATTGCGCTTTTGAAACAATGTTAGGCATGAACGTGGTTGCAAGGCCTGTGATTCCAAGCTTAATAAAAGTGGAACGATTTACATTGAACGCAGTTTTCATGTGAATTTTGTGTTGGTTAGGAAAGTTGATTGCGATAGCACATGAAGTTAGTCAACAATTACCTTCAGTAGCGAAATGGCTACTGGGGTATTTACTTGAAAGGACAATGGACGTGGCGTCCGGTCTGCCGGCTAGCCGGTTACCGGAAAACCAGGCAAAATTCACCCGTTGCCAACTGTCACCAAGGTAAGTGCTAGCGGTCTTCTTCCTCCTCGATCGCTTCGGGCTCATCGTTTCGCGGGCTGGAAGTGCCTGTGATCTCAAATGCCACTTCAGTTGTTTCCGTTCCATTGATAAAGCGAAGTTTGTATTTTCCTTTGGAAGCAAACTTCAACTCGGGCATCGGTGGTGGCGTTTTTGACTTCGTCTTTTTGTTGTCAGACAGAGATTCTGTTTTCACATCCCACCGGTATGTATGAAAGCCTGGGCTTCCTGGTGCTGAAATTTTTCGCACCACGTTATTCTTCTCATCGAGCACTTCAATGCCAATCTGCGGTGCAGCCTTACCAACGTAGTAGAGCAAATTCATTTGAGGAAGGTTAGGTTTCGACCATCCAAATTGTTTTTCTCCCCAGCGATCGCTGTGGCGGATATTGTCGGGTGCGAACGCTAGGATGCTCTTGGTAATGTCGTCTTTCAACGCCTGCAAAGGTTTAACATCGGCCACGAAAATACTTCGGCCGTGCGTTCCCACCACGAGTTCATTATCACGCGGATGAACGATCATGTCGTAAGATGGAACATTCAGCATACCGTTGAACACATGCCAGCTCACGCCCCGATCAAAGGTCACGTAGGTTCCATTGTCAAGACCGCAGTAGAAGATATTTTCATTCACCGGATCCTGGATCACCACATTAGCAACTGACTGCGGAAGATTTCCGACAATACTCTTCCATGATTTCCCGTAGTCGGTACTCATGTATAAATGAGTCGTAAAATCATCATTGCGATAATTGTTGAGCGAAATAAAAACCGTTGCTTCGTCCTTCGGTGAGGGGCTGATGCTGCTGATCCACAAGTTTGCGGGTAGCCCTTCCGTTATGTCGATCCAGGTAAATCCGCCATCGCGACTGATCAATACATTGCCATCATCTGTGCCTGCATAGAGCAAGCCAAAGCGCAAGGGCGCCTCGGTCAGCGTAGCAATGGTCGAGATCGGCACGTTTCCCGATCGTTTATTTTTGGTGAGGTCAGCACTGATGGCCTGCCAGCTCTCGCCCCTGTTCATGCTTCTATAGACACGGTTGGATGCAATGTAAACAATATCAGGATTGTGCTTGCTCAGGATCAACGGTGACCTCCAGTTCCATCGAAGGGGGGCTTCACCGATATCGTGCTGCGGGGTGATCTTCGTTGTTTTTCCTTTGTCCTGCTCGATGCGATAATAATTTCCGAACTGAAATCCGGTGTAGATGATCTTGGGATTCCGCGGATCAGGTGCGACATACATGCCGTCACCACCGAAAACCGATTCCCAGTGCGGTGATACATTCGGAACCGATTTACTCGAGCCCTTCAGCACACCATTATCCTGCAAACCTCCATATACGTTGTAGGGCGTTTCCATGTCGACATTCACCGTATAAAATTGGCCAACAGAAGTATTGTTGATGTGGATCCAGTTCGCTCCTTCGTCATAACTCTGGTAAAGACCGCCATCATTTCCCAGGAGAATATGTTTTGAGTCGTTCGGATCTATCCAGAGCGAATGATGATCCACATGGATATCGTGCATGCCATCGAGTGTGTCGAGTCGATGCCAGGTTACCCCCGCATCATTCGATTTCAGCAATGGAACTCCATAGATATAAATTTGATCTGGGTTGTTGGGCGCCACTTTCATTTCCGCGAAATAGTATCCGTAAGAATAGAACACTCCATCGAGGTCGTAGCTATTCATTTTTTTCCAGGAGTTGCCAGCGTCATCAGAGCGGTAAACTTCAGCGCCAATGATCTTTGTATTGAACAGATTCGCATTCGCATCCCCTCCAAAATATTCAGCAACAGCTACCGGACCATACTTGTCGGCCGAGATCTCTTTCTTCACCAAAGCGGCATTGTATTTCTTCGGAAATCCATTGTCTTTCAAAAATTCATCGAGCTTTTTATCATCGAGCTTGAGTGCTTCTTCCTTCGTCATCTTTTTGAAGTCGTCAAGTTTCAATTTGCCGTCTTCAGGTTTCTTTTTCTTTTTATCCTCAACCTCGTTTTGATTGTCCAGCACGGCATAGATTACATTCGGCTTGCTGGCAGAAACCTCTAGACCGATCCGCCCGATCTGTTTGCCTTGCGGGAAACCTGTATCGGATCTTTTCCAGGTTTCACCACCATCATCGGAACGATAAATTGTCGAGCCCGCACCATTTCCTTTAAAGTTCCAGGCTTTTCGGGTTCGCTCCCAGGTTGCGGCCCAAAGTTGTTTTGGATTTGATGGATTAATGGCGAGATCGATGACGCCTGTACTGTCGTTGACGTACAAAGTTTTTTTCCACGTTATTCCGCCATCCGAAGATCTGAAAACACCTCGTTCGGCATTATGCGAATACAGCGCTCCAATCGATGCTACCCAAACGGTGTTATTGTCCTGCGGATGAATGATGATGCGACTAATGTGATGCGTTCCGGTGAGACCGAGATGGCTCCATGTTTTTCCTCCGTCAACAGTCTTGTAAACGCCAGAGCCTGCATAGCTCGAACGACTACTATTTTTTTCGCCTGTTCCCACATATAGGATTTTCGGGTCGGATTGCGACAACGCAATGTCTCCGACACCAAGCGCCCCCTGGTTATCGAAGATAGGCTCGAAGGTGATTCCATTATTGGAAGTTTTGAATACACCGCCCGATGCATAGCCCACATAATACTCTTTGGTGTTTTTTTGATTTACATCGATATCAACGATGCGCCCACCCTGAACCGTTGGCCCGATGTTCCTCACCGGGTAGTCTTTGAGAATGGATTCTTGCGCTAACTTTTGACGTGCTTCGAAGGATTTTTGAATCTGTGCTTCTGTGGTGGTTTGAGCGGCTGCACAAATTGATGAGAGCGAGAAAATGATGAAGGCTGATGCTTTGATTTTGTACATGGAGGCTATGATCTATTGGGAATTAAAGTAAAGATTAATTCGGTTTTTGTCTAACAGGTATTGTGTAACTGGCTGAGCCCTGATGCAAAAGTGTTACATCATCGTTCAGATATTCCACCAGTAAGTAAACTTCAGCACAATCGCCCGGCTCTTGACGTTAAAATTTTGCGGTAAATAATTATCCGTGTAAACGATGAAAAGATCGGAAGCGGGCCGGTACCGCCATTGAAACCGTGCATTGAGATTTACATTATTCGCTTGTTCGTTGTATTGTGCAAATCCTGTAAGGAAGATCTTGTTTGTAAAGGTAATGTCGAGGCGCGGACCAATGAGCCAGAAGGTTGTGCGTCCCCACGGCTCTGGCAGGCGAATGTCGTTGTAAGTTCCACTCACGACTAAACTCGCATAGGGTTGAATGCGGTATCCTGCTTCACCAGTGAAATTCAGCCGCGTACCGTCAGCATAATACCCACCTTGACGCATAGTGATGTAATAAGTGAAAAGCTGTTGGGGTTTCGAATAGTATTCCACACCCCAGGCTTTCCAGCGATGCTTAGTGCCTCTTCTTAATGTATCACCTCCGGCATTGGTCGGATCAAAAGGCTGCAACAGTTTCACATAACTATTTCCGACCCACGCATCGAAAGAACTGTACGATCGAAATGTGATCAAGTAAAGTAAAATGTTTTCGTTATCGGTTGCATCAAGGGATTCTTTCCAAAATGAAGTCGAGGTAAGGCGCGGCCCATGACTTAACACCTTCGTTCCTTGCGGAAAAAATAATCGACTGACAAATGGACTTGCTTTCAAATATCCTTTACGCGGAACATAGCCAACTTCCGCGTTGAAGTTCTTCCCCACGTATTCATGTTGCCAGCCCACGAGCCAGCGCTTGCTCGAATATTGAAGATTGGCGGCATGTGTATAATCTCGCGTGTGTCTGTCGGGACTGAATGACTTTAAAAAAAGTGCTTTGCCTGTCCAAAGGTTGTTCGAGGAGGCGAGATTGTATTCAAGCCCGATGTTGCGATTATATTTATTGTGACGAAAGTGTTCCTCCGGATCATAACTCAGCGACTCCTTGTTAATGAACAGCGCGCCAATGTTCGATCGGGCAAAAACTCTTCGCTGCAATGCTACCACTGAAAAGTTCTGTGAGGGCAAACTATCTTTGCGAACACGCTCGGTCTGCATGTTCATCGCACCTACACGCCAGTTTTTGTTGATCTTTCCACTGAAGCGCGCTCCGTACTGGATGGGAACACCAAGGCCGATCCGTCTCGAAAAAAAAGGACGGATGTTTGTGTAGCCGAAGTTTGCGAAGAGATCGCCATTCTCGAGAAAAAACTGCCTGCGTTCAGGGAAGAACAATTCAAATCGATCGAGGTTCGTTACTTGCCGGTCGACATCGACTTGAGAGAAATCGGGATTGACCGTGAGATCGAGATTCAGCGAGCTCGTCACAGCCACCTTTGCATCGAGCCCCACATCTCCGCGAAAATCTGCTGGCGTGCTCTTCAGATGATCTTTGGAAGCTCCACCAAGGGTATAAGGAATGAGTGAAACATTCGAATGGTTCACAGGCGGTGGCTGATCCCAAACCAAAATGCCGGTGTATGCGAGCGATGCAGTCGGGAACTGTCTCGGAACCGGAGCCCAGCTCGATTTCTCCGTAGTTTTCAAATCAAGCCGGCTGAAATTTATTCCCCAACGTGTGATTCCTTTTTTATAACGAATAGACTTGAAGGGGATCGCCATTTCAATGATGTACTTATCGTCATAGTTTTTAACGGCTGAAATCCATTTGTTGTCCCAACTCAGATCTACTTTTCCTCCTTCATACATGATTCCATCCCACTGAGCACCCGCGGCATTGGCACCAAATGAAAATCCGTTGGTCTGGTCATCGAACGTATCCATAAACAACAGGAAGTTGTCATTCTTTCCGAAAGTAAAATCTCTGCGAAGTGATTCAACCATGTAAGGGCCCGGAAGAAAATGATAGCACACAGCGCTGAGAAAAAGGTTCGTGTTATCGTAGGTCATTCTAACCTCGGTCCGAACCCGGGCGGAACTTGTATCCATCGGAAGCACCATAAAGAAGTCGGAAGCGACTTCCGCAGCCTGCCAATCAGGTTCGTTCAATACACCGTCCATCGTGAGTGTTCCCTTGGCGCGTGCAAGGTGGATCTGATATGATTCGTTCTTTTTTTGAGCATTACCAGAAAAGGAGCACAGCAACGCAAACAGAAAAAGGAAAAAATTCCGGGAGATTTTTAATGAATATAAGGTCACTCCGCTAAAGTTAGGAAAGAGATCAATAATTGTCAGCGCGTTTCGGGGAGCGTAAGGTTCTTCTTATTTTAGCGGTCAATAGTCTGCCTATGCACAACGACCCCGAGCTGAGTGGAAAGTACCTTGGAACGATTTCACGTGATTTTGTAAAAGTTTCAGACAGTATCAAGGAGGCCTCGTATCAGATCAGAAAGCGCGGATTTTCTGAATTCCCGGTGTTTCCGGTGTGCAAAGAGCAACAGCCGATCGGCCAGTTGCTTATTGACAGGCTTCAGCTCGGAACGGAGTGGAATTACTACGCTACGTATGTCGATGAGTTCGTTCAACGCGGCCTGATTGAAAATGAACAAGATTTCAAAGACACATACAAGGATCCTGATGAATTTTGTTGCCTCTTTGTAGTAGATAAGGAGTTTACGAACTTTGTGTTCATTCCATACCCTGAAGACTAAAGATGCCTAAACCCGCTAGCCTGCGAGCGTACCTGCTGTTAGCATGCCTGTCTATAATCTCGGCAAGCAATGCCCAAACATTGCCGAGGGAGGTATCTTTTGAACAAATCGCGATCCCTGGTACGATCCGCTCATCGCAGGTAACCAACATCATTCAAGACGAGGTTGGTTTGATGTGGCTGGCAGGCCATGGGCTTTATCGCTACGATGGTTTCCGTTTTCGGCAATACAAAGAACTTGCGAATGGAAAAGGAATTTTCAATCCGTACGACATTAACTACCTGCTGAACGATTCCAGGCAACACCGAATTTTGCTGGGGACCAGGCGATTCGGAATTGTCGAGTACAACTACGCCACCGATCAGCTGAATTCGATCACACCTGCAGCGATTCCGCCTATCGTTAACATGCTTGCTCAAGGTCATGACGGAACGATATGGGCCGGCTCATATGCCAGTGGGCTATTTCGTCTTGAGGGCGACTCGTTGGTGAAATTTACCAGCAGCAAATACGAGATCGTTCACCCTTCAAGCATGCTGACACATGATTCTGTGCTGTATGTCGGAGAATTGGGAAAGATCTTTTTGATTAAAAAACGGCAAATCTCCGATGCGATCACGATCGAGTGGGAAGGGCGTGATGTTTCGGCTTACAACCAGGTGACGGCATTGCATTTCGATCAGGAAGGAAACTTATGGGTAGGCACGGAAAAACAAGGCGTGTTCCTGTATGATCCGGACACAAAAAAATTCATTCGCCATTTTCCCCCGACAGAAGCGCCATTCTTCAGCCGGATCTCCATGATCCACCAGGACCATGATGGGCTGGTTTGGATCCTCACGAAAGCAAGTGGACTCGCCATCTACAGCCCGCGCGAGAACAAGATCATGAGGTTGATCAAAGATCCTTTTTCCCAGAAATCAATTTCGAGCGACAACTGTTTTTCAATTGCGGAAGATCGACACGGCATTATCTGGATAGGCGCCACGGGTGATATCAACAAGTACGATCGTCAACAGACAAAATTCAAACACATTTTCCACAACGCACTCGAGAGGTTGTCACTCACCGACAACATGGTGCGAGGTGTCTGTGAAGATTCAAACGGCAAGGTGTGGATCGGTACGGATGGCGGGTATATCAATGTACTCGACCTCAACGCAGAAACCACCGAGACCATTCCAGTTTCTCTGGGAAAAAATTCCGGAACGATCGTGCCCCTATTTTTTGCCGAGCTAAACAAACGGGAAATGCTCGTTGCATCATCCTCAGGTTTGCTTGTTTTCGATCGCCATAAAAAGACCTTCAAATTATTTGAACCCCTGCGGCAGATCACCGGGAAAAGAATCATCAGACAAGTTGTTGTTGACGACAACAGGCTTTATTTCATCTACAACGGCATACTCTACTTCCATGATCTCGATTCCGGAGAAACAAAAATTTTCAACAAAGCCGGAAATAATGACGCCATCAATATCACAGCAATTTGCCTCGATGAAAAAAAACGATTGTGGGTAGGTTCGAATAAGGGTGTTTCACTTTTTCGCCCCGAGACTTCAAACTTCACCTTCATTCCGTTTCCAGATCTGCCAGTAGCCATCGATGGTTCATTGCTGCTGGTCTTGTCCATACAACAAGCGGGAAATAAATTGTTCGTTGGAACTTTCAATATGGGATTGTGGGAACTCGACATTTCCGACATCGACCATATCCCTCCTCCTAAACACTATGGAACTCAGGAAGGATTGCCGAGTAACACCATATATGCATCTTTACCGTCCGATGATAAAAATCTTTGGTTGAGTACAAATACGGGAATCGTACTATTCCAACGCCACGCAGAAAAGTTCATTCCTTTTTCAATAACGGAAGGGCTGCAAGAGGAGGAATTCAATAGACTTGCTTACGCCAGACTCAGTGACGGAAAAATGATATTCGGAGGAATCAACGGCATCAATTTGTTCGATCCTGCGAAGATCCGGATCAGCGAAGAGATATTTGTACCGGAAATTCTTTCTGCAACCTTCACTAATCCGTTGGACAAAGAACCGCGCGATGAGCGCTACTCCGCATTCAATGATCCGATTCGCCTTGAAGCCCATCAAAACTTTGCAACGTTTCATTTTTTTGTTCCCTACTTTAAGCAACCCAAGCGGTATACGCTCTTCTACAAACTGCAAAATTTCGACAAGGCCTGGCGGGAAGTCAATGTAGAAAATGTGGCTACCTATTCGAACCTCGCTCCCGGTGCGTACACCTTCCTTGTGAAAACGGTTGCTGTGGATGGTAAGGAGAATTATGCGCAAGCGAATTTTATCATTGCTCCCCCTTACTGGCAAACCTGGTGGTTCATTTTACTCTCATTGCTCATCGTCTCATTTTTTGTAATGACGATCATTCGCAGCTACATCCGGAAGGCACAGTTCGACAGACAGCGACTGGAGATCCTGCTGAAACTTCGCACTGCCGAGATTGAAAGATCGAAAGAAGAACTTCAGATCCTCAACCAGAAAAAAGACCTGATCTTTTCGATCCTTTCGCACGATCTCCGATCACCGCTTACCACATTGAAAGGTTTTCTGGGCTTCCTGATCACCAATGCGCACGAGCTCAGCACCGAAGAACTTCAGCGGCACGCTATTAATATCAAAAATTCAGTCACGAACTCCCTTGACCTGATCGACAATACATTGTTCTGGTCGTTGTCGCAGATGGGTAACATTCAATACACACCAACCAATTTTTCACTCACTCACCTCGTTGATAAACTGAAAGGCCTCTATCAGCTTACTGCCGACAAAAAGAGAATTCCACTCACGGTCTTGTGCGAGGACGAAATTATGGTGTATGGAGACGAGAACATGATCTATGTCACGTTGCGAAATCTCGTATCGAATGCACTCAAGTTCACGGGCGAGGGAAATCCGGTAAAATTCACAGCCGAAGCTAAAGATGACTATGTAGAGATCAACGTCATAGACACCGGGATTGGAATGAGTGAGGAGTACTTACAAAAGATCATGTCGATGGACCAGCCTATGTTGAAAAAAGGAACCTCCAACGAAAAAGGAACGGGGCTCGGCCTGTTGCTCTGCAAAAAATTTATCGAGCTGAATCAAGGCGAGCTCATCATCAAGAGTGTTGAGCACAAAGGAACAACATTCACCGTGATCCTTCCGCTAGCCATGAATTATCACCCTGCCCAGGCTATTCAAGATGTAGAAAAGTGATCCCAGCCCTGGGCGCGTAAAGGAACGGTATTTCCTTGTTTAGTGATCATCACGTTTTGATCTTTTCGATCGTGCATGTAGCCGATCATGTGAATATCCGGATGCTTGTTGATCTTGTCCTGGTCTTTTTGATCTATCGTAAACAACAATTCGTAATCCTCTCCGCCATTCAGCGCGCAGGTGATCGGATCAAGCTTGAATTCAATTGCAGTTTCGTAGGTGAGATGATCGATGGGAACTTTGTCTTCATAGATCCTGATCCCGACTCCGGATTGTTTTGCAATATGAAAGAGGTCGGACGCGAGACCATCGGAGACATCTATCATCGAAGTGGGCTTTAATCCTGCTTCTTCGAGGTCAAAAATGATATCGGCCCGCGCTTCTGGTTTCAATTGCCGGCCAACAAGATACTCGTAGTTATCGAGCGTAGGCTGCATATTGGGATCGGCCAGGTAAACTTCTTTCTCTCGCTGCAACGTCTGCAAACCCATAAACGCGGCACCGAGGTCGCCTGTAACGCAAATAATATCATTTACTTGAGCACCATTGCGGTAAGCTACTTTCGATTTCTTTACTCTTCCGACTGCCGTGATCGAAATGACCAGGCCTGACAGCGATGACGTTGTATCACCGCCAACCAGATCAACATTATAGTTTTCACAAGCCGAGCGAATTCCCTGATATAGTGCATCGACAGCCTCCACAGAAAATCTGTTCGACAAGGCAATGCTCACGGTAATTTGCTCAGCCTTGCCATTCATAGCAGCGATATCGGAAACGTTTACAGCCACCGCTTTGTAGCCTAGATGCTGAACGGGCATATAACTCAGATCGAAATGGATTCCCTCAACAAGCATGTCGGTTGAGACGAGCAGACAATGGTCACCCTCGAGGTCGATCACCGCAGCGTCATCGCCAATACCTTTCAGCGTTGTTACCTGGCGATTTGAAAAATCTTTGCTGATCCTGTCAATCAGTCCAAATTCACCTAAATCACTGATTTCTATGCGTTTTTCACTCATGGTTGGCTGGTTGGTATGTTCTTTTTAGCGCTCTAAGCGGCAATTCGGCTTTAGAAAGTGCGGTTGGAGCCATCGAAAGCCGCAAATTTGCGTATAACGCGGTATCTATGCACATGAAACTTAACAAAAAGCATATGAAAAAGGTCGTGGGATTTGTACTGGTCGCATGTATTTTCAGTGCTTGCCTCGGTCCGAAGCCATATTACAAAACGGCTAAGGGCAAGAAAAAGCAGAAATATTACAACGAGATCCAGTTTGGCGGCAAGAGTGCCGCTACGATGAAGAAGAACTTTTGATCTCCTCGCACAATTCAATCAAAACTCCGTTTGTTGTTTTCGGATGAAGAAAGCAGATCATTTTGTTATCTGCGCCTCGCTTCGGTTCCGGATTGATGGGCTGAAAGCCTTCAGACTGGTATTGTGAAATGCTTTGCCTGATGTTGTTCACTTCAAAGGCAAGATGGTGAATACCTTCCCCTTTTTTCTCAATGAATTTGGCAATGGGAGAATCTTCGCGGGTAGCCTCTAGCAACTCGATCTTAACGCCATGAATTTCGAAAAATGAAGTTCGCACGCCCTCCGATGTAACTTCCTCAACTTTGTAGTGCGATTTGCCGAGGAGGGCTCCGAAGAGCTTGTTGGCGCTATCCATATTTTTTACCGCGATACCGATGTGTTCCAATTTTTCCATAATTGGTTAACTTTGAGCGTCAAAAAAGAAACTTTTTGCCGAAAACAAAAGTTTTAGCCATTGAAAGTTCATTAACTATGATCGAGACAATTAGCGACATGCACGTTGAAGCGGCTCGCATACAACAGGAAATCAAAGACTATCTGGGGCTGCGGACGTCCGACATCGTTTTTGAATACACCACGATTGACGGAAAGATCAGGCTTGATTTGATCACCGTAAATCCAAGGCACAATCAGGCATTTTTATTTCATAGCGAGGCAGGTTCTGACAAGATCGATGCACTCAAGAAAATGCTGAATTATGTGCAGAATTATAAAGAGAAAGAGAATTCATATACCATCCAGTGGGTGGTGAAAGGCGGCACGGAGTTGCACACGTCATACTTCAAGGCCAGCAACATCATGGATGCGCTGCAAAAATTGTATTACGGTCGTGACATGAACACGATCACTGTATTTAGTGTTGTATTGAACCCGATTTCGTAAGCGATATGATCAACGTAACAGACAAAGCAAAAGAAAGAATTGTTGAACTCCGCAAGGAAGAAGGCCGCACAGATATGCACAACATTCGTGTTTCTGTGAAAGGCGGTGGATGTTCCGGTCTAATGTACGATCTCGGGTTTGACGACAAGATCAATCCTGCCGATCAGATCTATGAAGACAAAGGGATTAAGATCCTTGTCGACAAAAAAAGCTTGCTATATCTGTTGGGCACCACGCTCGATTTCTCCGATGGGTTGAATGGCAAAGGATTTCAATTCATCAATCCGAATGCATCCAGGACTTGCGGATGTGGCGAAAGTTTTTCTGTTTAGTTGCCACAAAGACGCCAAGGCACGAAGAAAAAAAATTTTAAGGATTAATTTTATTTGATCAGTCTTCGGAGATCAAGATTGAATCCGTGCACTGGTTCTGTCGCTGAAATGATTCGATCAAATCCATCAATTATCTCTGTTTCTTGATCAGGTCTGAAGATGTTGACCTTCATATCTCTCGGATCAATAAGCCATGCGAGTTGCGATCCATTTTTCAGCCAGATCATCATCTTATCCAAAAGATCCTCGGTCCGGTCGCTTTTTGAACTGACCTCAATTACAAACTCGGGGCAGATCGGAGCAAAACTGTCTTTTTGTGTTTTTGATAAACTGTTCCAACGAACAGAAGAGATCCACGAGGCATCAGGAGAAAAAACAGATCGATCTGCAAGGGTGAATCCGGAGGATGAGTCGAAAGTTTCGCCTTTTCCACTTTCAACATTCCAATTGGAAAGCTGTCGGAAGACTTCGCCACTATGCGAGCCCGATAATGAGGTTGATGGAGACATGATCGATATTTCAAGGTTGCTGTTTCGCTCGATGCGTAAATCCTTGTTGCCCTGACAGAACCAGAAAAATTCTTCATCACTGAAGCGATTTGAAATTCCATCTCTTAGTACAACAGCATCCATCGGATATCTTTTCAATAATTAAAGGTACTTGTTCAACGAAAAAAATAATAGTCCGAATATTTGTGTTTAGTTGCGGTCTGACGATTTCCGATCTCTGACGGCCAATGCCGATACTTGGATAGTCGTCAAGCCACCATAAGCGATCAGACGGCATCGATTGTAGCAATACACTTCAACTCAATCGCAATGGGCGTTGGCAGCGCATTGATCTCCACCGTGGTTCTGCAAGGAAGATTGTTCTTGAAATACTCTGCGTAAATTCTGTTGTAGGTAGGGAAGTCTGCTTTCATGTTGGTGAGGAACACGGTGACATCCACAAGATTCTCCCAGCGCGAGCCCGAAGCTTCGAGCACGTAGCGAACATTTTGGAAGACACTGCGGCACTGTTCAGCGATGTCGTAAGCGATAACATTTCCAT
>CBHROW010000032.1:0-23477 GCA_966080355.1 uncultured Chryseosolibacter sp. | reverse complement strand
ACGATGTAAAGCGCAGACAGGATACCGATCACAAGTGCAGCACCGATGGCAAATGCGCCTTTTGGCTTGAACATCTGCGAATCGATCTCCAGTCCCTTTGGATTGTTTTTGCTGTTCTTATCGGCAAGGCTGAGGATCACCATCACTGCCACAACGATCAGGAATACAAAGCCCATCCTGTCGATGAAGGGAATTTCAAACAATGCGGACTCCGGATTCAATGCTGCGAAACCGAAATCGCTAAGGGCAGAAAGGTCAGCCCACTTCGGTAGGAACTTGAAGAACAACGAGAGCGGAAACGTGATGATCGCACCAACTAACGCTGCAGTTGCAGTGGTACGCTTCCAGAAAAATCCAAGAATAAAGATCGCGAATATACCAGGCGACACGAAGCCCGTGTACTCCTGAATGTACTGGAATCCGCCTTTTTTATCGATTCCCATGAATGGCGAGATCACCATCGCGAGAAGCATCGCTACGAAGATCACAACACGACCGGTGTAAACGAGTTGCTTTTCAGTTGCATTCGGATTGAAATATTTTTTGTACAGGTCGAGTGTGAAGATGGTGGAAATACTATTCGCCTTACCTGCCAGTGATGCAACGATGGCCGCGGTGAGAGCAGCAAATGCAAGACCCTTCAATCCAACAGGAAGAAGATTCAACAACACAGGATATGCACGGTCAGGATTGATCTCGCTTCCCATCATCATTTCCGATTGGAACATACCCTCCTGATGAAGCACGTAGGCAGCGATACCCGGAACAACAACGATCAAGGGCATCAACAACTTCAGGAATGCCGCGAACAAAATTCCGTTTCTCGCAGTAGGAAGATCTGCACCGAGAGCGCGCTGTGTAATGTATTGATTGCAACCCCAGTAGTTCAGGTTGACGATCCACATTCCACCGATGAGGATACTGAGGCCCGGCAGATCGAGATAGCTCTTGTTGCCTTGATTGAAGACCATATGAAAATGATCTTCGGCATGTTGAAACATCAGTGAAGCGCCATTCATTACACCGGTTGTGTGATAATGATCTGATACCAGATTGAGCGCAAGGTATGTAGTAGCAAGTCCACCGAGGATGAGAAAGAAAACCTGGATCACGTCTGTATAACCAATCACTTTCATTCCCCCGAGTGTGATTACAATGGCGAACACAGAAAGTCCCGTCATACACACCCAGAAGTCAATTCCAGAAATGGTCGACACGGCTAACGCACCGAGAAAGAGAATTGATGTGAGATTTACAATTACATAAAGTAGCAACCAAAACACTGCCATGATCGTGCTCACCGTCTCGTTATATCGCTGACGGAGAAACTGAGGCATGGTGAATATCTTATTCTTGAGATAGATCGGCATGAAGAATATCGCAACAACCAGCAGTGTTGCTGCGGCCATCCATTCATACGTTGCAATGGCGAGCCCCATCTTGAAGCCCGAGCCCGACATGCCAATGAATTGTTCAGCGGAGATATTCGAGGCGATCAGGGAAGCACCGATAGCCCACCAGGTGAGTGCGCCTTCTGCGAGGAAAAAATCTTTGGAATCCAGTTGAGCTTTTTTCTTTCGCTGGTATACCCAATAGCCGTAAAAAGCTACAATGACAAAATAGATCAGGAAGACAATGTAGTCTTGATACTGTAATTGCTGCATAGGTTTAAGCGTGGTTTAACGTAAAGGTGTAGATTGGAATTGATGGGTTCCTTCGATTAAAAATGCATGTTTTTTTCAGCAGAACCAAAAAATATATAGCCACAAAGGCACAAAGACACGAAGGGCAATACGAGCTTTTGGCTATTGGCCGTTAGCCTTGGCTGGAAGTGCTCGGGTGCTCAGGTTAATGGCTCATGTGCATGTCCAGGGAACAGCTCGCGATCTGAACACAATTTCTTTAGACGAAGACTGGAAAGAGCGGGAAACGAGTCTCGAACTCGCGACCTACAGCTTGGGAAGCTGTCGCTCTACCAACTGAGCTACTCCCGCTTTAAATCTGTGTTTTGTGAAACGATGCCAAATCATCCGGCTATCGTTGAATGAAAATACAAAATCTTACACTTTGATAAAACTGGCTTGCGGCCAATCGCAGTCAGGCTATTGGCATACTGGCTTTCCCGGCAACTGGCTTCTGGCCATCTGGCTCCCAGAAAAAAGGCCAGGTCTTCACCCAGCCTTCACATATTAACTACTAAAGACTATTTCAATTTATCGAGCACGTCCATCACTTCACGCACGGCCTTACGACTTGCCTCCATCAACGCTTTCTCTTCGCTGTTGAGGTCGAGCTCGATGATACGCTCGACACCATTCTTTCCAAGGATAACGGGCACGCCCAAATAGCAATCTTTGATTCCGTATTCACCATCGAGTTTCACGCATACCGGGAAAACCCTGCGCTGATCACGGACGATCGACTCCACCATTTGTGCCGCAGCTGAGCCAGGTGCATACCAGGCCGATGTTCCCATGAGTTTCACGAGTTCGCCTCCACCTACTTTTGTTCTTTCCAGGATGGCTGTGAGTTTATCCTTATCGATAAGTTCGGTCACCGGAATACCCGAAACGGTTG
Source organism: uncultured Chryseosolibacter sp. (assembly GCA_966080355.1). Taxonomy (GTDB): domain Bacteria; phylum Bacteroidota; class Bacteroidia; order Cytophagales; family Cyclobacteriaceae; genus Chryseosolibacter. Next base: position 20,900 of record CBHROW010000032.1, on the reverse strand, counting down.
TGTAACGCGGAAGCGGAACCATGGTATCGCCATGACCACCCAGCAGCATGGCTTGAATATCTTTCGGAGAAATATTAAGGGCTTCAGCAAGGAACGCACGGTAACGCGCAGTGTCGAGAATGCCCGCCATTCCCATTACACGCATTCTTGAAAACTTCGAAGTGATGTGCGCCTGATAGGTCATGACATCGAGTGGGTTAGATACCACGATGATGATGGCGTTAGGCGAATGGGCAACAATGTTTTCGGTCACCGACTTCACAATTCCTGCATTGGTGTTGATCAAATCATCGCGGCTCATTCCGGGTTTGCGCGGAAGTCCTGAAGTGATTACAACAACATCCGAGTTTGCTGTTCTTTTGTAATCGTTGGTGGCGCCAACGGTGCGGCTATCGTAAAGATCGATCGGAGCTTTTTGCCAGATGTCGAGCGATTTTCCTTCAGCAAGACCTTCTTTGATATCGATCAGAACAATTTCATTGGCGATCTCGCGATACGCCAGCACATCGGCACAAGTTGCGCCAACATTACCGGCACCAACTACAGTTACTTTCATACGATTATAGATTTAAGTTTATAGATCTCTGGATCAATGCCAGACCGGCAGATGACGAAGCAGTGGGCCCTATTTAAGTTGCTGACTGTCAATAATTTGATGGGACATTAGAAGGATACCTTCTCAAAACCGGGCGCCAAGTTAACGAATAAGCTTTCACTTTAGGAAATATTTTCATCCGCGATTTCAGGGGAAAGTTGATGAACGGAAAGTTTCAATACATCGTACGTCTCGTTGGTTACGGCAAAGTCCTGGCTGATCCTTTTTCCCACAACCCAAACAATTTTACCATCCGATTCGAGCACGGTGACGTTCTCTTTTTCGTCACGCGAAATTTTTTCATCGATAAGAAAATCGCTGAGCTTTTTGTGATGCTTCATCCCGATGGGCTTAAACGTGTCACCGGGTTTCCACTTTCGCCACACCAACGGGAATTTAAGTTGGCTGCAGTCGATATACTCAACGTTAGCGTCTTTCAGCGCATTCACATCTTCAAGATATTTGTCAAGGCCGCTATTTTCAACTTCAAGCATCAGCTTGTGCAGTACAGCCTTGTCATCGTCTTTGTCGATCAACGTTTGAGTCACCTCCGGGGAGCCCTCGGCTGCGTAAATCAGAAGTTCGTTCCGATTGACGAGCATCACATGAGTTGATGATAAGAATTGTTTTCCAGTTCTGCGTTGCCGAACTGCGCGATCACATTGATCAAGGTTGAACCCGAACTCTTTCACGAGCATCCACAGAAGCACAGACGAATACCGTGTGTCGATGAGTTTGTCGAGATCGATCAGCAATTTGCCGTGCTTTTGGGTCGTGTAGATCGCTCTGAAGTCAGCGAGGAACTGCGCTGTGAAAGCCGAAGCTCCCGCGATCCGCTCGTGCGTGCTGCGGTAAGTCTCCGTGAGTGATGGATTGAGCTCGGTCAATACCGGAATGACCTTGTTGCGAATGGCATTCCTTGCATACTCATCGGATTGATTGCTCTTGTCTTCACGCCACTGAAGTCGTAGAAAGTTTGCATGGTCTTCGATTTGCTTTCGCGATGCAAACAACATCGGCCTAATCACAAAACGGTTTTTCAACGGAATACCCACCAGGCCATCGATGCCGGTGCCGCGCGTAAAATTTAACAGCACTGTTTCGAGGGAATCGTCCAGATGATGTGCTGTTGCGATGAAATCGTATTCGTATTGAGTTCTGATCTCTTCAAAGAATTCGTAGCGAAGTTCCCGTGCGGCAACTTGCGTGGAAACTTTATGTTGTTCCGCATATTTGCCGGTTTCAAAGCGCTTCAGGTGAAATGGAACCTTCAATTCCACACAGGTCATGTTCACCAGCACTTCATCGGCTATCGAATCTTCTCCCCGCAGTTGAAAATTACAGTGGGCGACTCCGACCGGAATTCCGGCTTCATGGAACAGCCGGAGCATCACCATAGAGTCAACGCCTCCGCTCACGGCCAAAAGAATTTTATCAGTAGTTTTGCACAGCTGATGGCGCTGGATATGGTTTAATAATTGCTCTACCACGCCCAAATTTACGATTTCAATGTATTTACGAATGATTTTTCCGAGGTTACTGACCCTTGGCGGTTCACTCATTTTGTCGTTGCTCGTGGTTTCCTTTTCCGCGGAAGCGCAAAAAAAAGTGAAGATCAAACATGCCGATGAAGGCAGGCGGGGAAAACGTGGCGAAGACCGCTATGAGCGCCTGATCGGTAACGTGATCTTTGTGCAGAATACTACCACGATCTATTGTGACTCAGCCCATTTCTTCAAATCGAAAAACAACGTTGAAGCGTATGGACACATTCACATCACGGAAGGCGACTCCGTAGATATTACCGGTACCCGTCTTGAATACGATGGTAACACCAAAATCGCCAAGCTCCGGAACAATGTCGTGTTCACAAAACTGGCAACGGCAACCTTATACACTGATCACCTCGATTATTCCAGGCCGGCAAACCTCGCCAAATACTTCAATGGCGGAAAACTTGTCGACAGTGTAAACGTGCTCACCAGCGCGAAAGGGTACTACAACGTGACATCCAATCTTGCCTCATTCAAACGCAATGTGAAAGTTGTGAATCCCGATTACACCATGACGGCCGATAGTTTGCAATACAATTCACGAACGAAGATCATTTACTTCGTCACGGAAACCACGGTGGTCAATAAAGACACCAGCACGTTCGTGTATCAGAAAGGTCAATACAATACAACTACAAAAAAATCGGACGTAAAATCGGGAACAGGCGAATCACAGGACTATTCGATCAGCGGACTCGACTATGACTACGATGGTGTTCGTGAGATTGGAAAAGTGCGCGGCAACGTGGTGATGACTTACAAAAAGGAAAATCTCATCATTCGGGGTCAGGCTTCAGACTATTACAAGGCGCGCGGTATCACCAAGGTGTTCAACAATGCTTTCGTGGCGAAGGTCACAGACGACAATGATACGCTTTATCTCACAGCCGACACATTGGTTTCGATCGATTCACAAGACCCGAAGCAGGATCGGCTTTTGGCGTATAAGAATGTCAAAATTTATAAGAAGGACATGCAAGGCAAAGCTGATTCGCTCGAATATCGACCGGCCGACAGTACGTTATATTTTTACAGACAGCCCGTATTGTGGTCGGAGGGCAACCAGATGACTGCAGACTCCATCCGAATGTTACTTGAAGGTGGCACGCTAAGCAAGATCTTCCTGGTATCGAATTCATTTGTCATCTCACAGGACACGCTGTTGAACTTTAACCAGATCAAAGGGCGAAAAATGACAACGGAGTTAGCACAGGGAAAGATCAACAAAGTGATCGTTGTTGGGAATGGCGAAAGCCTCTACTACGCGCTCGATGATAAAAACGCTGCGATGATGGGCATGAATCACATCCTTTGCAGCAGCATCACGATCAGATTTAAGGAAGGCAAAGTAAATAACCTGAGCTGTTATGTGAAGCCGGATGCGCAATTCATTCCTCCTCATGAGCTCAAGAAGGAAGACCAGGCTCTGAAGGGTTTCAATTGGAAAGGAAAGGAAAAACCTAAACGCTCGGATGTTGTAAGGCCGCAGATAGCAGACGCCAAATTGCAAAAATCTGCACCCATAAAAACAAAAAAGGCTGCTCAATAGAACAGCCTTTTTCTTAGCAGCGAGAAAGATTATTTCTTTCCACCACCGAAATAGCCACCAATACGGATACCGATGTAGCTATTCTTGAATTCGGTATTTGTAGTTGTTGTGCCTGAAGAGATCACAGCTTTTGTGTTGCCTACGATGTTGTAGTCGATGTTCAGGGTGAAATGGCCAGCGTCAAAACCGATTCTTGGGTAGAAACCGATCTTGCTTCCAGCTGATTCGGCAACACCGCCACCGCTTGTTCCACCGCTAACTGATGCAGAAGCGATCTTGTAAGTACCGAAACCAGCACCTACGAAAGGACGGAAACCACCATCCATAAGATAGTACTGACCGTTCAGGGTGTAAGATGAAATACCAGCGATATCAAAATCAGCTGAAGTTTCATCAACTGTACCGCGAACCACAAGAGCACCTTCGATGCGGAGGTTTACCAGCAGCTTGTCATTTACGCGATAGCCAGGTTCAATCGTGTAAAGCAAACCACCACCAGAGCCTGATCCGCCCGGCATGGCATAACCCAAGCCAGTCCCTACGCGGAATTTCTTATACTCCTGCGCGTGTGCAGCAACCGCCACAAAAAGGACCAAGCAAAGAACAGTTGTAATTTTTTTCATAGTCATTTAGTTAGTTTTTTGTAAAGGTGAATTTACGGCAGAAGTATTAAAAATCAATTTGTGTAGCGAACATACCTGCTTGAACGGTACTGCTAAGGGCGTATTAGGCCGTTTAAAAGTGATAAATGGACGTAGATAAAGCAAAATAACACTGTTTTAGGCCAAAAACCTTACTTTTTAGGTTCTTTAAGCAGGGTTGTTGTCCATACTTTTGTCCACTCGCAAAAGCGCACGAACACCATGATACGGGACTTCGAAAATTCGCGTTTTAGAGTTGTCATGGCATATATTATATTTGCGGGCTTATGCGGAACGTAAAGGCATTAATCGGGATATTTTGCGTCATTCTGATCGCGGCTTCGTGCAGCAAATTCAGAAAAATCGAGAAGAGCGCTGACTGGAGAGTCAAGTACGAGGCTGGCCTGAACTATTACGCGAAAAAAGACTATTACAGGGCCTCGGTCTTGTTTGAACAGATCCTCCCCATCGTTCGCGGTTTGCCGGAAGGTGAGAAGGTGCAATTCTACCTGGCCTATTGCCAGTTTCATCAGAAGCTGTATTTACTAGGCTCGGAGCAATTCAAGACGTTTTATGAAACCTATGGGCGAAGTAGCATGGCGGAAGAAGCAAGATTTATGTATGCGTATTCGCTTTTCGCATCTTCTCCCGGCTGGCAACTCGACCAGTCGAGCAGCATTGATGCGATGGCTGCTATGCAAGAATATCTGAACCGGTATCCGAACAGCCAGTTCCGCGATCGCGCAATAGATGTGATTCAGACCACGCAACAGAAGCTGGAGAAAAAAGGATTTCAAAACGCATATCAGTATTATAAAATGCGTCAGTATAAAGCAGCGACTATTGCATTGAATAATTTCAAACTCAACTTTCCGGATTCGAAATATATCGAAGAGGCTTATTTTCTCGTGGTCGATTCGGAATATAGGCTAGCACTGAAGAGTATTCCATCAAAACAGGCTGAGCGCTATCGCTCGGTGGTTAACAACTACATGGAGTTCGTAGACAAATACCCGGAAAGTAAATTTTTGAAAGACGCTGAAAAAGAATATGCAGAAGCGCTTTCACGATTAAATGCATTGAAGAACACAAATTTATAAGTTATGGCAGTACAATCATCTGTAGTTACCCGCGACCTTGACAAGATCGCAGAACAAACCGGTAATGTTTACCAGTCTGTTGTTGTTATCTCCAAACGCGCAAGGCAGATTGCAGTTAACATCAAGGAAGAATTGAACAACAAGCTGGCCGAGTTCGCAACTACGGTCGACAACCTCGAAGAAGTTTTTGAGAACCGCGAGCAGATCGAAATCTCCAAGTTCTACGAGCGCTTGCCGAAACCGACCACTACAGCAACGGAAGAATTCCTCGAAGGTAAATTGAATCACCGCATGAGGGATGAGGAGCCGAAGCAGGAAGAGAAAATTTAGAATTTTAGATTTTAGATTTGAGATTTTGCGGAAGGTCAACTCGACTGATCCAACGGGAATCGAAGTCTATGCTTACTGGCAAAAAAATAGTATTGGGCGTTACGGGGAGCATTGCAGCTTATAAGGCTGCGGTGTTGACACGACTCCTTGTCAAAGCTGGAGCGGAGGTGAAAGTTGTGATGACGAAAGCGGCACACGACTTTATTACGCCACTCACATTATCAACCCTTTCGAAAAATCCGGTGCTCACCGATTTCGTCAAAAACGAATCAGGTCAATGGAACAATCACGTTGAGCTAGGCTTATGGGCCGATGCCTTTGTAGTTGCACCAGCCAGCGCATCCACCATTTCAAAAATGGCAACGGGTCATTGTGACAACCTGCTCATCGCAGTTTATCTCTCTGCGCGATGCGAAGTATTTTTTGCTCCAGCGATGGATCTCGATATGCTACAACATCCTTCAGTCAGGTCGAACATCGAGAAGCTCAAGTCATTCGGAAATCATCAGATCGATCCAACCTATGGTGAGCTTGCCAGTGGATTGATCGGAACCGGCCGAATGGCTGAGCCGGAAGAGATCGTAAGTGCACTCGAAGATCATTTTGCTTCAACCGAGACCCTAAAGGGCAAAAAAGTTTTAGTTACTGCCGGACCGACACACGAAGCAATCGATCCTGTTCGATTTATTGGCAATCACTCGAGCGGCAAAATGGGGTTCGCCATCGCAGAAGCTCTTGCCGACAAAGGTGCAACGGTAAATCTGGTTACTGGCCCCACGCAGCAACGTACCAAACATCCACGCATCAGCGTTAAGTCTGTGACATCGGCCGAAGAAATGTACAACGCCTGCACAGCACTTTTTCCATCTTCTGATATCGCTGTACTTTCAGCAGCGGTGGCGGACTACAAGCCAGCGGTGCGCGCGGCACAGAAGATCAAAAAGAAAGATGAAGAGATCTCGATCTCTCTGGTAAAAACACATGACATCGCTGCCTCGCTCGGCAAACTCAAGCACAACGGACAGATCATCGTTGGGTTTGCGTTGGAAACCGAACAGGAGCAAAGCAATGCCCTGAAAAAGCTCGAGTCGAAGAACTTCGATCTGATCGTGCTGAATTCGCTTAACGACAAGGGCGCTGGATTCGGTCACGACACCAACAAAATTACCATCATTGGCAAAGATCTCAAGCCGAAATCATTCGAGCTAAAAACTAAAAAAGAGGTTGCCAACGACATTGTGAACTCTATCCTTGAAAAAGTGCATGCGTAAGATCATTGCTTTCGCTGTGCTCGCCTATGCCTGCGTGCCTGCGGTGGGACAGGAATTGAAATGCACGGTGACCATTAACTCCTCGCAAGTACAAACCACCGACAGAAGCATCTTCAAAGACATGAAAACTGCCATCGAGCAGTTCATGAATTCGCGGAAGTGGACCAACGATAACTTTAAGAGTCACGAAAAGATCAACTGTAATTTTTTGATCACCATCACCAAAATGCCAGCGATCGGAAATTTCATTGCTTCTGTTACAGTCCAGGCAGCGCGCCCGGTATTCAATACCAATTATCCGAGTTTGCTTTTCAATTTTGCTGACCGCGATTGGGAGTTCGAGTATATCGAGTCCATGCAACTGGAGTATAATGACAACACGTACATGACGAATCTTACTTCGATGCTGGCGCTATATGCTTACATCATTATCGGGGTAGATTATGATTCGTTCAGCGAATTGGGGGGTACGCAATATTTCCAGCGCGCGCTCAACGTGGTGAACAATGCGCAGCAATCCAATCGCCCGGGATGGCAATCATTGGGCAGCAACCGAAATCGTTACTGGCTGGTTGAAAATCTGAACAATCCTCAGATGACGGATTTGCGAAGGGCCATCTACACATACCATCGACTCGCACTCGACACATTTGATAAAGATCCCGAGAAAAGCCGCACGACCATACTGAAAGGTCTCAAAGACATTAAAAAGATCCGCGACATCAACCCGCAATCCATCCTGGTGATCAGTTTCTTCGATGCGAAAGGAAAAGAGCTGGCTAATATTTTTTCACAGGGGAATATCCAGATGAGGCGGGAAGCTTACGACATCATCACATCGATCGATCCCTCGAACCGAACGACCTACGAAAAAATCATCCAGAATTAAGATTTTTTCACTCGCTTTTTCTGATTTTTGACAGATTGACGGAGGCTTCAACGATGCCTAAAACCCGACAGCTGCGACTCAACGATCCAAACGCGATCCGCAAGAAAGTTTCCGACCTTGTCGGCAAACAAGTAACGATCGTGATGACGGACAATCGCGTTTCGCTGGGTACGGTGGAGGGCGTTTCGGGCGAGCAAGTGGCCCTGAAGAATCTTCGTTTGAAACAAAATGTCATTGCACTTACCCATATAGCAGAACTTTACTACGACACGGTCAGCTGATGCTTAAGCAACTCACCATAAAAAACTACGCGTTGATCCGGCACCTCGAGTTGTCACCTTCCGATCACCTCAACGTGATCACTGGCGAGACCGGTGCAGGTAAGTCGATCATGCTTGGCGCGATAGGCTTGCTGATGGGGAACCGTGCCGATACGAAAGTATTGTGGGACGAAGACGAAAAGTGCGTGATCGAAGGCGCGTTCGACATCAAGGGTTATAAGCTGAAATCGTTTTTCAAATCGGAAGATCTCGACTATGATGACCAAACGGTGATCCGAAGGGAGATCAGTGCCGGAGGAAAATCCCGTGCATTCATCAATGACACACCTGTTACGCTGGAGGTGATGCGCAAACTTGGCGGCATGCTGATGGACATACATTCGCAGCACGAAACTTTGCAGCTCGGGAACCAACAGTTTCAGCTTCAACTGATCGATGCGTATGCCGACAACACCGTGTTACGCGAAAATTATGACAGCGCTTGGACTGCATTCGTGGATGCAAAGAAGGCGTTCGATTCATTAACCAATGAAGCCGAAACGTTGCGTCAGGAATCCGATTTCGTCAAATTCCAACTCGATGAAATTGTAAAAGCCGGTTTCGAAGATGGTGAGCAGGAGAAAAATGAATCGGAACTGAAGATCATGGAGCACGCTGAAGAGATCAAGAACCGGTTCCATGCGATTCTCAACCTTCTTAACAATTCCGATTTCGCTATAGTCAACTCGCTGGGTGAAGTACGAAATCAACTCCAAGCGGTTTCTTCGTTCTCCACCACTTACACTTCGCTCTTTGATCGCCTCGAGAGTGTTCGGCTCGAGCTTGATGATATTGCTGGCGAGATCGAACACGAAGAATCGAAGATCGAGTTTGATCCCGAACGCTCGGAATGGCTCAAGGAAAGATTGAGTACGATCTATCGCCTGCTCAAAAAACATCGCGCGGGCACATTAAAAGAGTTGCTGGTGATCCAGGATGAGCTTCAACGTAAGTCTGACCTGACATCCAACCTTGACGAAGAACTCGCCAAGGCAAAAACCAAATATGAAAGCAGTGTCACCGCCTTGAATAAACTGGCATCACAACTTACCACTTCACGACAAAAAGCATTTGAGCCGTTGAAGAAGCAGATCGGTAAACTCCTCAAAGACCTCGGAATTCCCGATGCCAACTTCGCGATCGACTGGCAATCGGTTTCGCCAACTTCCAATGGTGCAGATAAGATCGACATCCTGTTCAGTGCGAACAAGGGAATTTCTCCCAGACCACTTGCACAAGTCGCCTCGGGCGGTGAATTCTCACGGGTGATGTTCTGCATCAAATACGTAATGGCTGAAAAATCGGCAATGCCCACGCTTGTGCTTGATGAGATAGACAACGGAGTTTCAGGTGAGATCGCAATAAAACTCGGAGCGATGATGAAGGCGATGTCGGAGCGTCATCAATTGATTGCGATCAGTCACCTGCCACAAATTGCAGCGAAGGGCGACAATCATTACTTCGTGTTTAAAGACAACACTTCGAAAAAAACGGTAAGCAACATCAAGAAACTTTCCGCAGACGAACGCGTGGAAGAGATCGCGAAGATGATCGGAGGAGCAAAGCCAACGCGCGCAGCGCTAGAAAATGCTGAGGAATTACTCAGGGCATAATTCCCGGTACCAGGCATCCGGAGCCCGGTTGCGCGGCACGTACGCAGTTAATTTCCGCTCGACTCGTTCCGCTGCTTCTCCCGCTTTGCTTTCGCCATGTCAGCTTCGGCTTCTTTCTTCACTTTCTTGCCCAAAGTTCCGCGCCAGCGTTCCCAGAAAGATTGTCGTTCGGTGATCGATACGAAAGCCGGAACATAGGCAGCAGACGGATCGATCACAGGCAAAGTTTTCTCATCGATGTTCATGGTATCGAAAATGATCGGTATCGATTTCATTCCGGGACAATATCTTCGGATGAATCGTTTCAGCAACCCGGCTTGAAACGGATCGGTTGCCAAGGCAATTTTATCGAAGCCCATTTCCTTCGCCATCCGGTAAGAGTAATATGCATTTTCAGTACTGTGCTCCGCCTTTGTTTCTGAGAATGAGTGATCAGCGGGAATCCCCAATGAGTCGGCCATGGTCTTCATGATGATCCCTTCAACATAGGGAGAGTAAACGGAGGAGCCTGAGAATATGATATTTTTTGTGAATCCACTATCGTACAAAAGTTTCGCCCAATACAAACGCATTTTCATCACGCCAGTTGTCTTTTCACCCTCGTAAGGAACACCCGGCACGATGATCACATCGAACGGCTTTTCCGCTTTGGCTTTATTGTATGAAACTTTTGCATAGTGCGTAAACGTGCAATGCGTGCACACCAATGCGATGGCAAGAAACACATGTACGTAGATAAAAATCCTGGCAATTTTCCAAAGCGTCTTCTTCCTGATCATGTTAAATGTTAAACCGGCCAATTTATTATTTGTTCAAGCACGAATTATTTTGATTTCAAATTCAGCTTCCATACCTGATCATAAACAAGTATTCCTTCGTCCACCAGGTCTCTCACCACATCCACGAACAACTCGCGGTCCTTCGGATTCACCAACTGTTCCAGATCCTCCACCGACACGGAGCGGGATCGCATGATGGCTAGCACTTCTGATCGCAGTCCATCATATAAGCTGAAATTGTCCTTCTTCCTTTTCTCAACGCAAATATCACAAATCCCACAAACCTTGTCAGTTTCCTCATTGAAGTAATCCTGGATCAGCTGCATGCGGCATCGGAAGGTCGACTCGGCAAATCCGATCACGGCTTTCACTTTAGACATGATCAGGTCCTTCCTGGCTTGAAGTCGTTTGCTATCAACAGGCAGCCGATCAGCGTCCTGTCGCGGTAATATAAAAGTAATCTGCGGCTTATCTTTCACTGGAACGTATGAGATTACGTTCAGCTGGTTCAAATGTAGAAGTTGAGCCACAACCTGCTCATAGGAAAGCTTCAGCGATCTCGCGATATAGTTTTCGGAAATTTTCATGTAACCGGAAAATAGCTCGCCTCCGTACAAGCGCAACAGCATTTTTAAAAATTCATCGAACTGCGCATTCGCCACCTGGAATTCGTAAAGCTTCTGATGATCGACCTCGAAATGCAGACGCGAAGGGTTGTAATAGCTTTCACTGAATTGGATGAGTCCCTCCTCTTCAAGTTTTTTTAAGCCATTGTAAACCTCAATGGGGTTCAATTTGAAACGCTCCGAAAAATCATGAACATCAAAATCAAAGCTTTCGCCCTCCGCGCTTCCGATTGCAAGCTGATAGTAGTTAGCAAGCGATTGACAGATCCGTGACAAAAACTGCAACGTAGGTTGCGACTGCTCCGTGCGTGTGAGCAAGTTGCTGACATCCGCATCCTGGAATAGAACAGCTGCGAACGACCGCTGGCCATCACGACCGGCACGACCTGCCTCCTGATAATACGCTTCAAGAGATTCCGGCAAGTCGAGGTGAATGACAATGCGTACGTCCGGTTTATCGATGCCCATCCCGAAAGCGTTGGTTGCCACCATGACGCGTGTGTGGTTCCTGATCCATTCATCCTGCCGTGTGCTTCGTTCTTCGAATGAAAGGCCTGCGTGGTAGTGCGATGCACTGATCCCCTTTTTGTTCAACCACTTTGCTATATCTTGGGTGGCTTTACGCGAACGAACGTAAATGATGGCCGTACCCCTGACCTTCTGAAGGATCTCCAGCAGCTTTTTGTCTTTGTTCTCCGTCTTGCGAACAACGAACGAGAGGTTCTCGCGCGCAAAAGATTTTTTGAATATCGATGCAGATTTCCCGAATCGGAGTTTCTGTGCAATGTCTTCCTGAACTTCGTTTGTGGCGGTTGCAGTCAGGGCGATGATTGGAACACCGGGTTTAAGGTCGCGCAATGATGCGATCTTCAGATAGGGCGGCCGAAAATCATATCCCCATTGAGAAATACAATGCGCTTCGTCTACCGCGATCAGACCGACCCGCATTTGCTTGAATCGCTCGATGAACATTTCCGTTTGCAATCGTTCAGGCGAGACATAGAGAAATTTGATCGCCCCGGTCATCGCATTGTTCAGGTTGAGGTCGATCTCATGGCGCGACATTCCGGAGTAAGCCGCTATTGCAGATATCTCCTTCTGGCGCAATTGCTCAACCTGATCTTTCATGAGCGCGATCAGTGGCGAGATCACGATACATATTCCATCGCGCAGCAAACCCGGAACCTGAAAGCATACAGACTTTCCACCGCCAGTCGGAAGAAGTGCTAGCGTATCATTTCCTGCAAGCACCGATTGGATAATGTCTTCCTGAAGAGGCCGAAATTGGTCGTGCTTCCAGTAGCGTTGTAATATGGTGATCGGGGTATCCAGGAATTGAACTTGGATCGTAAATTAAAAAATTAATTGCTAAGGGCGTGCGGCTACTTCGGGGTCCTTCCGTGACGTGACTACGTGACAATGTCCACCTCAGGATGACGGTGCTTTTTAATTCGGACGTGCGGCTCAGCCTACTTCACCAAGACCGCTTCAACCAAAATAAAGTTGACGTGATCGATATCGTCTGCGTTGAGTTTGAGCTTACCCTTCACGGTGATGAGATCATCGACCTGGAATTTGCCGGGGTCTTTTGAAAAATTAACTTCAGCGATGGACTCCGGACCACCGCCTCCGCAGAAGAAGCATTGGCTCATCGGATACTTGGAGACAATGATATAGTTTCCGTCTTCAGGTGCGAAAGGAACATAGTAACCCTGAACAGTGATCTCTTTCCCAACCATCGCTTTTATTTCGGGAGAAAAGTTGGGGTAGAATAAATATTCACCAAGCTTCTCGTAAAACTTCGGTTCGAACTTCGTCTTGGCGAACTCATTCCACATATCAACTTTCCCCTGGGCCGCTGCGACACCGCACGACACAACTACCAGAACAACGACCAAAATATTTTTCATGTACTTATGCATTTCCCGCTAAGACTTTTGAGATATCCGTGCGATAAGCCTGAAATGCAGGAATGACCGCACACAATAAACCTAACAACAAACTTCCGACCAAAATTATCCATTCTTCAGCCAGGAAAACAAGACCGCTTATCCCCGCTTTCTGAGTTTCCTGCACCACGTTTTGCATAATTATTAACGCACCGTGGCCCATTGCCAGCCCTAAGATGCAACCGAGAAAAGTCAAAACTCCACCTTCAAGCAGAATCGATGTCAGCAGTTTTCCACGGCTTGCTCCCATCGAGCGCATGATAGCAAGATCATATTTTCTTTCTTTCAGCGAATTATAAAGCGCGATGAAAATACTCAGACCTGAAATGAAGATCAAAACATAAGCGAACGCTTTCAGGATATCGACACCAACTCCAAGGATCGAGAACAATCTCGCGGTTTCAAATGCGGGAGACGCTGCCTGCAAACTACTCTGACCATTCACCCATCTCGGCATCTGAATCGCTCCCATGGGAGAACGGTATTGAATTAACAATGACGTAACTTCCCTTGTTGAGTCGCCAAGTGGAACGGAAGGTACAAGTGGCGAAGGAGTGAAAGTTGAATCGCCATGCTCGGGATGGTCCGTTTCCTCACCATGACCTTCATGAACCCGCCAAATACTCTCCACGTTGGTAAGGATCAGGTTGTCGAGCACCGTGTTCGTCCGCTTGATTATACCTGTTATCACGAATTGCTGATCTTCGTGCGCATGGCCATCCTGGGTCAGCCCATGCGTGCTTTCGAAATGATCGCCTTCCTTTAATTTCAATGCATGAGCGACATTGTCTCCAACAGCAACGTCCATCGTATTTTTCCACCAGTCGCCCGAGGCCAATTCGGCATGATAAATTTCCGGATATAATCGATTCGTACCGATAATGCGATAACCCTTGTAGCTATCGCCAAGCGCCAGTGGAATGGCTTTTTTCACCAACCTGTTTCTAGAAATTTTTTCAGCCTCTTTTAGATTGATATTGCCCGTTGGAAAATCAATATGAAAAATATTGCAGAGAATGAGTTGTAGCGGACTTCCCTTTGCACCTACCACGAGGTCGATACCTTTCGAATTCTCACTGATCTTTTGCTGAAGCTGATTGTTGAACAAAAGAAGAATAGTGATCACCGCGATTCCAAGACTCAATAACACGATATTGAGAGCCGTATTCAGCGGACGCGCTTTCAAATAACTCCAGACGAGCACCAGCAGGTTCATGCTACAATGTAATTTGATGTGGGATCTTCGATTTAAGTCGCTGGTCATGTGTGGCGATCAACAACGCGGAGTTGTTCTTTCGTGCCACTTCGAGCAACAGGTCGATCACGCGATTGCAATTTTTATCGTCAAGCGCGGATGTCGGCTCATCGGCAAGGATGATGGAGGGTTTGTTCAGCACGGCTCGCGCGATCGCCACGCGCTGTGCCTGCCCATGGCTGAGTTCAGAAACACGTGACTTCGCTTTCGAATCGAGAGAAAGCTGCGTCAGCACGTCATGCAGACGGCTTGGCTCTTGCGCCATGCCTGCCAGGTAGGGAGCCATCGCAAGATTTTTCTCAACGGTCAGCGCGCTGATCAGATGATTCTTCTGAAAGATATAGCCTATATGCTTTCCGCGAAAATGATCGAGGGAGGCCCCGCGCAGTGATGTGATGTCAGTGCCGTTGATGCGAACAGTGCCGCGCTGAGATTTCAACAAACCTCCGATAATGTGCAGCAAGGTTGTCTTTCCACTTCCGGATTCACCCAGCAACAGACAAGGATCATCCGTATTGACTGTGAAATCAGGAAACAGGATTTCTTTCCCCGTTTCGTAACTGTACTTTACCTGCCTTACTTCGATCATCTCAAAATGAAGATGTCGCAATATAAAATTCTTTGTGGAATAGTGAAGGTGAATTTACGGCAAGACAAACCGTACCTCTACCCTTCTATTGATCGCGCGTGCTTCCTCAGTCGTTGCCGGGACAAGTGGTTTCGACTTTCCGAAACCAAAGTGGTCGATACGGTCCGTGCGAATACCTACCGTGGCGAGATAATCGGCAACGTTCTTTGCCCGCGACTGTGAGAGCTTGAGGTTGTAACGATCGCCACCGCGGTCATCGGTATGACCAAACAGCTGAACGCGGAGGTTTGGATTTTTCAGGAGGTATTCTGCAACTTTATCCAGCTCTGAAAATGACGGTGGTACCAGGCGGTAGCTGTCATATTGAAACTGAATATTTTTCAACACATAGGTGATGTTCAGCTGCGTTTCTGGAATAGAGAAATCGGGAATTTTCTGTAAGAGCAGTTGTTGCTGTAAAAAGTATCGCGAAGTCACTTTCACTGCGTCAACGTAGTAGTATGCGCTTTGGGCAAGCATCTGCTGCTGCACCGGACGAAATGGAATGGCAAAACTTTTCGTTGAAGCATCATCAAAAAAATTTCCGATCGTGACAAACTGCTCGCCACCCTTCGCTTTGTAAAACATTTTCGCATGCTCCCAGGTGCCAGTCTCACGCGTAAAGGCAGAATCGAGAATCACGGAAAGCGTGGGATCTCTCTTTATCACCCGATCGGACTTTGTGCTGACAGCCGAGTCGGTCAGAAGCAGTCCAATTCTATCGATGGAAAAATGTGCGTATGACGAAAGTTTGAAATGAAATTCAACTTCGTAAACAGAATCGCGGATCAGCGGCTGCGTGAGCTTGCATTCGAGATACTCGCGATAGCTTCGCATGTTATCCATCCAGACATAGATGCCAACGTAGCCAGCACCTTCATACGGATCGGATACACCAGCCCAATTGTGCGGTACATCAGCCTCCCCGTTGCTACACGCGTTGAAATGGTCAGGCGTACCGGCATTCGCTGAAAACCAATCCTGAATACGAAATTCTCCGGGCGCCTGACTATAATCTCCAGGGCATTTTGTGAAAATTTCGAAGCTTCCGTTGGGAACCAGATTCTGAGCAGAAATGATTCCCAGGTCAATGAAAAAGAAAAGGGCTAGGGACAATGACTTCATGAAGAGGGGGGCTACGGACTATTTGTAGTACGTAACCTCCACCCTAAAACGCTGATCGATCGCTCCTAGTCTGTCGTATGCCGATTTCGAGATCCGGATAATGACTTTATCGGTGAGTGCTGTGTCGGGAAGTTTGCCTGTAACGCGCACGAACACCTCGCGATTGTTCATTTCATTTCGAACTTTCAGGATCGTTCCGATCGGTGCCGTACGATGAAGTGCAAGATACTTCCGGTTGCCTTCGGTTCCCTCGATCAATTCCGCAAGTCCGCCTTCAACAAGCTCGTTCCCGTTTTTCACAGATTCTGAAATGTGAATTGTTGGCACCTCCTTGACCGGCTCAGGCTCTTTCTTTTCGATCTCTCTTTTCACTTCCGGCTCTTTCTTTATAGGTGTTTCGCGGACAGCATTTTCCGAAGGTGGATTGGTGTTGGTATTCGCGCGGTTGCTTGCCGATGTTGACGTGGTTTGCTCCGGCTGAGAAACAAATAAAGTCTGGCCAATCTTCAACGCGGTATCATCAAGGTTATTCCATTGCTTCAGTTGTTGTGTGGTGACGTTGTATCGTTTAGCAATCGAAAAAAGTGTTTCCTGCGCTCCCACAGTATGCACTCCCTTTCGCGATGTAACGGGTATTGATGCCGGTTCCTTTATTACACCCTTTTTTCGAATGAACAACTGCTGCCCGATCGATAGCGTGTTGTCGGTTAGATTATTCCACTGCTTGATGTCATCGGTTGAAACATTGTACTTTTTAGAGATCGAAAACATCGTCTCTTTTGCTTCAACAACATGCACGATGGCATCTAGAGGCTTTGCAGCCGGCTTCGTGTAGGGAATTTTCAGGATCTGTCCGATCTCCAGTCCTTTGTCCGCGTCTTTATTGTGTTCAACGATCGCGTCAACCGTGGTGTGGTACCTTCTGGAGATGGCGAACAATGTTTCCCTTTCATCCACGCGATGGATCACAAATAATTTTCCGTTGACAGTCTCGACCCCGATCGAGTCCATTGGTGTTACCGCGGACGGGCCATTCAGGGCGAAGCTGAAAAAAATCAATAGTTTAATCATACGATCCTATAGCTTATCAACTCACTTTTGTTTTTCACGAAAATTAAATAACCGGGGATGATGAAAAAAGTATCCGGAGCTATTCCTTTCAAATCTTCGCCCAACGTCACATCGAGCACCAAATCCCCCTTCGAGTTAAACACAATCAAATAATTGGCCAAATCCGTTTGACCCTTGTACGCAGAAATGAAGATCAGCGAGCGGTGTTCACAATATTCGACTGAAATAACCGGTGAAAATCCACATTTCCTTTCAATAAATTCCCGCACAGTTTCGAAATATGACGTACCCTCAGTATACTGTAACGGCCGGGTGACTTGAAAATTTTCCGGTTTGATCAAAACAAGATCATGAGCAGGCAATTGATCTCCCGTCTTTACATCAAACACGGTTTCCTTAGATCCAAATTTCGTTTCGACTCCTGTCACGTAATCTCCTGAAGCAAACGAAACCACAAACTTGTTTTTCCACCAGAGAATTTTTTGTTGATGCGTATCGAACGCCATCGTACTTTTTTCGTCCGGGTTCTGCTGGTTGGTATACAAGGTGAACAGGAGCACATCGTTGCTAAAGGCATTCATGCTGATCCACCATGGCTCATCGAAAGTAACATTTTGCCACAACCATCTCTTGTTGGCCATATCGAGTTCAGAAAATGAAACCGTTTTTGATGATTTGTCGCGAATCTCCAAAAAAAGCATTGTGTGCTTTGGATCTGCCAGCGTTTTCCAGATGGTTTTACCTGTATCAAAAGAAAAATGGTGTTCGAGGGTTTCTGCGCGATTCATCCTATCGGGTAATGCTGGATCAGCACAACGGATTTTTTTATCTTTATGTATTCGAAAGGTATGAAAAAAATCACCCTGTTTTTTACGCTGCTCATGGCCGTCTTGTTTGTCTGTGCCCAGGACAAAAAAGCCATGGTGATGGAAATAAAAAGCGAGATCGATCCACGGATGACGAGGTATGTCGAACTGGCGCTGAACCATGCGCACAACATCAACAGCGACCTGGTTATCATCGAGATGGACAGTTATGGTGGAATATTGACTGACGCCAAGGAGATCGTTGATATGATCATGCACTTTGAAAAACCCGTGTATGTATTCATCAACTCCGATGCGGCCTCAGCGGGTGCGCTGATCTCCATCGCGTGCGACAGCATTTACATGTCGCCAGGTGCAAGTATTGGCGCTGCTACGGTAGTGGATGGAAGCGGGCAAAAGGCTCCTGATAAATATCAATCGTACATGCGATCGATCATGCGATCCACGGCAGAGGAGAATCATCGCGATCCAATCATTGCCGAGGCGATGGTCGATGAAGATATCGTGGTGCCGGGCGTGAAAGAAGCGGGGAAGATATTGACATTCTCTACAACCGAAGCATTGAAGCACGGTTACTGCGAGGCGAAGGTGCAATCGCTTACCGAGATTCTGAAGCGTGCTCATGCCGAAAATTATGTGATAGAAAAATTTGAGCTCGGCACGGTCGAGGAGATCATCGGGCTTGTGCTCAATCCGTTCATCAGCGGATTACTTATCCTGATCATCGTGGCCGGAATTTATTTCGAGATGCAAACTCCCGGCCTCGGATTCGCTGGCCTTGCCGCTCTTGTCGCGCTGGTACTCTACCTTGTTCCGTATTATCTCAACGGGCTGGCAGAGAACTGGGAGATCCTGGCATTCTTTGCCGGCATGGTGCTCATTGCATTCGAGATATTCGTGATTCCCGGCTTCGGTGTTGCAGGCATTTCAGGAATTATCCTCACGGTGGTTTCGCTTATTCTCATCATGCTGAACAACGACACCTTCGATTTCCGGTTTGTTGGTATGAGTGAAGTCCTGATCGCGGTTGCGTCTGCTATGGGTGGTGTGCTGGGGGGAATGGTGTTGTTGGTTGTGCTTGGCGCGAATCTCGACAAAACCCGATTTTACAGGCGCGTTGCACTGACCACCACACAACAAAGTTCGCAAGGTTATGTTTCCAATCCATTGCCCGAGTCCATGAAAGGCAAAATGGGGATTGCGCACACCGTTCTTCGCCCAAGTGGAAAAGTGATGATCGAAGGTAAGCTTTACGATGCGTTCACCCGTGGCGACTATATTGAAAAAGGACAAGGCATTGAAGTGATCAATGATGAAGGCGCTTCATTGCGTGTAAAGACCGTTTAGCGATCCGCCTGGCATAATTTTTAAGTTTCTTTCCAATAGTCATAAAACGACCTATTGTTCTATTTTTGCAAGACGATCGACAGCCTTTCTGCTCTGCGAATCCATCTCAGCACAATTCCTGCCCATCGTTATATCGTTAACGTAAAAATTTCTTTTTATGCAAATCACAAAAAACAAAGTCGCATCGATCCATTACACCTTGCGCGACAACACCGGCACCGTTATTGACTCGAGCGAGGGCCGCGATCCGCTGCACTACCTTCACGGTGCGGGTAATCTCATTGCAGGTATGGAAGAAGGTCTGGAGGGCAAAGCGAAAGGCGACAAACTGAAATTGAAAATAGCACCTGAAAAAGGATACGGAGAGAAAGACGAAACGCTCGTGCAGCAAGTTCCGCGTTCGGCATTCGGCAACCAGGAAGTTAAGCCCGGGATGAAATTTTCTACCAATCAGGGTGGTGTAGTTACGGTGACCAAAGTCGGTCTTGATTCAGTTACCGTTGATGCGAATCATCCACTTGCCGGAGTTGAATTGAATTTCGATGTTGAAGTGATGGAT
This sequence comes from uncultured Chryseosolibacter sp., assembly GCA_966080355.1. Taxonomy (GTDB): domain Bacteria; phylum Bacteroidota; class Bacteroidia; order Cytophagales; family Cyclobacteriaceae; genus Chryseosolibacter. The sequence goes on along the minus strand of CBHROW010000032.1, from coordinate 873 downwards.
GTTCGCGAGGCTTCTAACGATGAGATTTCGCACGGTCACGTTCACGGGCCGGGTGGTCACCATCACTGATAAGAATTAAGGAGCGATCGGAAGGTCGCTTGTTTTATCTCAACAAGATCAACTTACCATTGCGCACAACCGTCTCGCCATCGATGCGCACGATGAACCGATAGATATAAACTCCATTTGGCATCGGTTGTCCGTTTTGATTCAAACCATTCCACACATAATTGTTTTTGCCGATATGCATGCCGTTGAAGTCAGCCTCAGTGAATTCGTGAACGATCTCGCCACTGATATTTACAAGCTGGAGCCTGATCTCTTCGAGAAGCGTCTCGCCTGAAATAACGAAAGAGAAATTTGCCACGTAAGTGAACGGGTTCGGAAACGGGGCATCGATGACAACGCTTGCATCGTGCGTTACCGTGAAACTGATCTCGAACGGCTCTTGCCCCACTGCGTTTCCTGTGGCATCACGTGCCTCGATGCGAAGCTGATAAATCCCATCGATATCGAACGATGGCTTGAAAACAACTTTGAATTCTGACGTATCAGTCTCGGGGAACCAGGTCACATCAGCGCGTGAAAAATAGATTGGAGTTAATGCACAATCCTGCAGATCGCATGGATAACGAAGGAACACCCGCATTGCTGTTGTGTCGCGGTTAAGCAGGAATGGATTGTTATCTGAAAGGCGCATCTCAATTGTCGGATGTGGAGAAACCGGTTCTTCATTGGCTATGAAACTTCCATCGAAGGTTACACGCAACGTGGGGTTCAATGAATCGCGAAGGACGTGCAAAAAATTATCGAGCGCAATCGCGTTGTTGTCATAGTCATTTTCCGGAACTAATTTTCGGTTCACAAAAACCG
>CBHROW010000031.1:0-23528 GCA_966080355.1 uncultured Chryseosolibacter sp. | reverse complement strand
CAACGTTTGCGCTTCGCAACTTTTTGAAGATTCAAAATTTTCCCGAAAACGATTGAATTTTTTGCAAATGTTTTCGAGGTCCTCTAAGAAATTTTCAATGATCGGACCATTTCTTTCTTTCCGGGCGGACCAGCAAGAGTTTCAACTTTCAGGCCCAGACTTTTAAGGTCTCGCTTCAGCTGACCCCTTGCGCAATAGGTCACGAAAACTCCATCTGCGTGCAGTCCGTCAGTTACTTTTTTAAGCAGCGGAAGTTCCCACAGCTCCGGCTGCTTGTTGGGTGCGAACGCATCGAAGAAAATGATATCGGTGGATAACGGTTGTAACGATGCCTGTTGCAATGTTGTCTTTAATTTCGTCAGGCGAAAATTGGAGTTGATGGGCGCTTCCACATTCCAATCAGCAAGATGAATTTTTTCGAAGAGCAGCTTTGCATCTTCCGTCTCTGCGTAATTCAGCTGACGCCACACCTGCTCGCTCAATGGATAAGCCTCTACCGAAACGTACTCGATGTTCTTTTTTTCGCGATCGGCAAATTGCGCGGCTAGCAATGCATTAAGCCCCGTTCCGAATCCAACTTCAAAAATTCGAATGGCTGTTTTTGTATGACGTGAAGAAAAGTATTCGAGTCCATGATGAATGAATACGTGCAGCGATTCGCGAAGAGCCCCATGAACCGAATGATAAGTTTCGTTGAGCGAACAGTTCAGGAGTGAATGAGATCCATCGCCCGTGGTGATGATCGTAATGTTGTCGCTCATGATTTTGAGATCAACGCAACTGCGTAGGCATTCACTCCTTCCTCCCGGCCAACATATCCCATTTTCTCATTGGTGGTGGCTTTGATAGAAACATCATCCTCGGTGATATTCATAAGCGGTGCAAGGATCTTTTTCATTGCCGGAATGTGCGGGTTCACTTTCGGCTTTTCGAGCGTCAGTGTACAATCGACATTTTCAACCTTCCAGCCTTTGTCCAGCAACATCCTTGTCACTTCCTTCAAAAAAATTTTACTATCCATTCCCTTCCATCGATCATCGGTGTTAGCAAAGTGGAAACCGATGTCACGAAGGTTCGCGGCTCCGAGGAGTGCGTCACAAATGGCATGGATCAATACATCGGCATCAGAATGACCGACTGCGCCTTTTTCGGAGTCCAGCTTGATTCCGCCAAGAAAAAAATCGCGACCCTTTTCAAGCTGGTGAACATCGAAGCCTAGACCGACACGGATCTTCATCTTTACTTCGCTTTGTAATACATCACGTTCGAATTCTCTTCGCGAAGAACTTGCTTCGCCACGCGTTGAATACTTTCGAGCGTAACTGCTTCAATTTCTGCAACCTCCTGATTCACCAGGTGAGCATCACCGGAAAGTTTTGCAAACGCGAGATTCATCGCCCGGTTCATGACTTCAACTTCCCCAAACTCAAGTGTGGCATACGCCTGATTTTTTACTTTTTCAAGCTCGAGCTCGGTTGCACCGTTGGTCACAAGCTCTTCGACAAGCGCATTCACCTCGGCTTCTGCGGTCTCAAGCGAGATCCCATTCTTCACACGACCGCTGATCACGAGTAGCCCCGGATCGATCGTGCCCATCACGAAAGACGAGATCGAAGAAAATACCTCTTTCTCTTTTACGAGTTTTTGATAAAGTCTGCTTGAATGTCCGCGGCTAAGGATGTCGCTCAGCAAATCAATGCTGTAGTAGTCTTCGTGGAAGCGGCCCGGCATGTGATAGGCTTTGTAGAATGCACTCGAAGGAACCTTAGCCTCCACTTCTAGAAATCGCTTCAGGGTTTGCGCAGGCTCTGCAGGAAGTTTTCGCTTCGCAACGTTTTGCGCAGGAATTGGTCCGAACCATTTTTCCGAGAGTTCCTTTACCTGATCAACCGTTACATTTCCCGCTACTACAAGAATTGCATTGTCAGGTGCGTAAAAGCGGAAGAAGAAACTGCGTACATCTTCGAGTGTTGCATTCTCAATATGACTGATCTCTTTGCCGATGGTTGCCCATTGATACGGATGCTTGAGATAAGCAAGCGGTCGGAGCCTTAACCACACATCACCATAGGGTTGGTTGAGATATCGCTGTTTGAATTCTTCGATCACCACTTTGCGCTGAACTTCCAGTGCGGTCGGATCGAACGATAAACTCAACATCCGGTCAGACTCCAGCCAAAATCCTGTTTCAATATTTGCTGCGGGAACCGTGAGGTAATAATTAGTGATATCGGTGTTGGTGAACGCGTTATTTTCTCCGCCTACTTTCTGCAATGGTTCATCGTAGTTCGGAATATTCTGCGATCCACCGAACATCAAATGCTCGAACAAGTGAGCGAATCCCGTCTTGTCAGGATGTTCGTCTCGCGAACCGACATCGTATAGGATATTCAGCACCGCAATCTGAACGGTGTGATCCTCATGCACAATCACCCGCAAACCGTTCTTCAGCGTAAATTCTTCAAATTGAATCATAGGGCCCAAATAACGTCACTTTTGATCGTTAATGAAAGGTTTTCAGTGACCGGAATAAGGCGGCTTGACGAAAGAATTCTAACTTGCCGCCCGATTTTACTCCGTATGAATTTCCAGCGCAAACAGTATGACGACCAGCTGCTGAAACAGCTTTATGAAGGACTTCTAAGGCCGCGATTGATCGAAGAAAAAATGCTCATCCTCCTCCGCCAGAACCGCATCAGCAAATGGTTCAGCGGCATTGGGCAGGAGGCAATTTCGGTTGGCCTCACCCACGCTCTCCATCCCGATGAATACATTTTGCCGATGCATCGGAACCTCGGAGTTTTCACGTCACGCAACATGCCGTTCGAGCGATTGTTCGCACAATGGCAGGGAAAAATGATGGGCTATACAAAAGGTCGCGATCGATCGTTTCACTTCGGAACCAACGAACATCACATTGTAGGCATGATTTCACACCTCGGACCGCAGAACGGTGTTGCAGACGGAATCGCGCTCGCCAGTAAACTGAAAAAAGAAAAGAAAGCCGTTGCTGTTTTCAATGGCGATGGGGGAACCAGCGAAGGTGATTTTCACGAAGCCGTGAACGTTGCCGCAGTCTGGGATTTACCTGTTCTTTTCATCATTGAAAATAATGGGTACGGGTTGTCGACTCCCAGCAATGAACAATTTCGTTGCGAAAGTTTTGCCGACAAGGGAATTGGCTATGGAATTGAAGCGGTGAGCATCGATGGCAATAATATTCTTGAAGTGTATGATACCATTCGCTTGCTTACTGAAAACATCCGCGAAAATCCAAGACCGGTAATTGTCGAGTGCCGAACGTTTCGTATGCGCGGCCACGAAGAAGCTTCAGGAACAAAGTACGTTCCGAAAGAGCTCATGGAAACTTGGGCGAAAAAAGATCCGCTCGACAACTATGAGAAATATCTCCTGAATGAAAGCGTGATCGACACTTTATACGTGGAGAACGTGAGGAAGAAGATCAAGAAAGAGATAGAAGAGGGTCTTGAAATTGCTTTTCGCGAAACGCATCCTGAGACCGACACAGTGCGTGAAATGAATGACATGTACGCATCATTCTCGCAGGTTGTAGTTGAACCGTCATCGGATAATAAAAGTGAAAAGAGGTTTATCGATGCAATCAGTGACGGACTTCGCCAAAGCATGGAAAAATATCCTGAGCTTGTATTGATGGGGCAGGATATTGCGGAGTATGGTGGTGTATTCAAGATCACTGAAGGATTTGTCGAAAAATTTGGAAAGCCTCGTGTTCGAAACACACCGATCTGCGAGTCTGCCATTGTTGGCGCTGGCTTGGGATTGTCAGTAAAAGGAATGAAGGCGATGGTCGAGATGCAGTTTGCCGATTTTGTTACTGAGGGATTTAATCAAATCGTCAACAACCTTGCGAAAGCGCACTGGCGTTGGGGACAACAAGCCGATGTGGTGGTTCGGATGCCAACAGGCGCTGGAACTGCAGCAGGACCTTTTCACTCGCAAAGCAACGAAGCCTGGTTCTTTCACACGCCAGGATTGAAAATCGTTTATCCGTCCAATCCATACGATGCAAAAGGGTTGCTGAACGCTGCTATCGAAGATCCAAATCCTTATCTCTATTTCGAGCACAAACTTTTGTATCGTTCTGTAAAAGACACGATACCGGATGATTATTACACCATCGAAATAGGAAAAGCGAAGTTGGTTTCCGAAGGAAGTGATCTATCGATAATCACTTACGGGATGGGTGTTCATTGGGCATCTGAGATCATGTCTCAAATGACGGATGTTAAAGCAGACATTCTTGACCTTCGCACTTTATTGCCTTGGGACAAAGAAGCTGTCGCGGAAACCGTGCGCAAGACCAATCGCGTGATCATTCTCCATGAGGACACGCTCACGGGGGGCATTGGCGGAGAGATCAGTGCATGGATCAGCGAACATTGCTTTGAACACCTCGATGCTCCGGTAAAACGTGTGGCTAGCCTTGACACCGCTATTCCATTCGCGCCCACGCTCGAAGACAACTTTTTGCCCAAGCGCAGGCTAAAATCTTCAATTGAAGACTTGCTGAAATTTTAGTTATCTTAGCCTGTTTTCCCAGTATTTTTTTAACTGGATTTTCGTTATCAGAACTGTTATGGTAAAACTGGCCTGGAAGATTGTTGGCATTGGCATTCTTGTGCTGATGTTTGCTATTCCTTCTATGGCGCAGAATACCAAAGGCGACAAGCCAGCGCCCTCACGGGAGTCGCGTTTTAAAAAGACCGCGAAGAAACAAAAGCCAGCCAGGCGTATCAGTTCAAACAGGCGAACCACAACAAGTCTTCGCGCCTATAAGCCGCGCAAAAAATCGAGAGGCGGAGAAGTCGCGGGGAGACCGACAAGTCCGATAACGCGCGATCGGCCTGGGCGAGAGGGGCGCCAAAACGTTTTTCCGCAGTCCGGTTTCTATGTCAATAATAAGTCGGCTTCAGGAAAAACGTCAGCGCGAAGAAGTTCCAATCGTGATCAACGCAGGGTTGTTGCACGCGCGCCAAGCAATCAATCCAGGAATGTTTATCCTCAAAGTGGTCGTTACGTCAACCATCGATCGTCATTGGATGATCGAAGGCCATCGCGAAGAAAAGTTACAGTCAATCCGCGTTCGGCTTCACGAGCCTATGTATCGAGAAGAAGCATCAACATGTGGGCAAACTTCTCCAGGCCAAAGCAAAGGAAGGAGCGCGCTTATCGTGGTGATATTTCAGGAAGGCGTATCCGCACTAAAAATTTTCAATCGCAAAGACCTTCTATCGTAACGGTGCCCCGATCGACTGCGCGCAGAACGAAACCACCGGGAAAGGAACGCACCTTTTATCCGCAAAGTGGTCGCTATGTTGGTGTAGCTGCAACTCAACCGCGCAATATTCAACGGCCTGTATCCAATCGAACAACGCTTTCACGGCTGAGCAGAATGCAAACACGCAAGCCGAAGCCGGGAAGAAAAGTAACGGTAGTTCCACGATCTGCTTCAAGGTCATACATCGCCAGAAAAACGATCAACATGTGGGCACGTTTTCCGCGACCAAAGAAAAAAGGTGAGCGAGCTTCCGTGAAAGATATTGCAGGCCATCCCTTGCGAACACGGAATTATCATTCACCACGACATGAATTGATTCCTTCTGTTCCGAGAACTGCACGAAGAGGAGGCGATGCACCGTTTCGTGCCGGAGCAAATTACAAGAGCGTTACGCGTTCGGGAAGACCATGGTCCGGTGACGTGGCGCGAAGGCGCGTTCGAAGCAATCGGGACACAGACAAGGGTTTTCTAGGGAAAGCGAAACCATGGGGATTTCTTTCAATCACCCGGCATGGTGAGACACGGCCAGGACAAAGAATTCCGGGGAAGGCACCGGGGATCGGAGCGAAGGGCGTGAACTATTCAGGTTTCCTCCGCGGAGGTCGCAAGGCATTCTCAAATCAGGGCGAAGAATTCACCGGTAACCTTCGAGCGGGGAGACGTGCGCAGGGAGGAGGAAGTGTGAGTGGCCGCCTTTGGAATAATCAACGAAGAGCAATAACGCCTAAAGCACCGGGCATCGGTGCCAATGGAATCGCCAGGTATCAGGGCAATTTGAGGGGCAGGAAGGGTTTCGAAAGACAAGGTGAAGACTATACGGGAAATCTAAAAGCACATCGGCCGGCTAAAGGCGGAGGTTCAGTAAGTGGCCGGCTCTGGAACAACGGGCTAAGCCCGATACCACCGCGCACACCGGGTATCGGAGCAAAAGGAATCGCGACCTTCCGCGGAAATCTTCGCGGACGCAAGTCATTCAGCAATCAAGGGGAAGAGTACTCAGGCAACATTCGAGGTGGGCGCAAATCGTTTAGCAATCAAGGCGAAGAATATTCAGGCAATATTCGCGGTGGACGCAAGGCGTTCCAAAATCAGGGCGAAGAATACTCCGGTAACATTCGCGGTGGGCGCAAAGCTTTTCAAAATCAGGGAGAGGAATATACCGGGAATATTCGCAGACGTAAGGGCTTCTCCGATCAGGGCGAAGAATACAGTGGATCGATCCGCGCGAGGCGGCCGGTGAAAGGCGGAGGAAGTGTGAGTGGTAAACTTTGGAATAACAATCGCACTCCAATTCCGGTGCGAACACCCTCAACCGGAATGATGATCGGTGGAATTGCTGCAAGTGGTCGCGTCAGACAACGCACACTTCAAGACCAGGGAGAAGAATACACCGGAAATATCAAAGCAAGAAGACCAGTTAAAGGAGGCGGAAGCGTAAGTGGAAAGCTCTGGAACAATAATCAAACTCCAATTATTGTTCGAGCACCCAAAAGCGAGCAAGGCGGGGAATATCGTGGCAATCTTCGCGGTGGACGAAAAACATTTTCCAATCAGGGTGAAGAGTTCACGGGCAATATCAAAGCAAAGCGTCCTGTGAAAGGCGGTGGCAGTGTTAGCGGAAAACTTTGGAACAACAATGAAACTCCAATTGCCGTGCGCGTGCCTAAGAGCGATCAAGGGGGAGAATCGATTGGAAATATCAGAGTGCGTCAACAGCGTTATGTGAAAAACCCGAACTCGGCTGATGAATCATTGAAGAAGATCCGCGATAAAACTGATCACCTGACGGCCGGGTTGCAAATTAAAGTGAAGCAAAACCGCTATGTTAAAAATCCGAATTCAGCTGATGAGTCTTTGAAAAAGATCCATGAGAAGACGGACCATTTGACTGGCGGGCTTCAGATTAAGATTAAACAGCTGCCGCGTGGAAAAAACCCTCATGCGGCTGAAGGCGCTTTAGCTGGCGTGAAGCCGACACGGGAGTCAATTCGAGCCAGTGAGTTTGTGCGAGGCATGAAAAGCTATAAGTACGTTCGAAATCCAAACAGCTCAGATGATGCTTTGAAAGTTCGCGAGCCGGGAAAAGCATTTGCCAAAGTTACCAACTACCAAGGCAATATCCGGATGAAGAAATTCGACATCTTCGGAAAACATAACCTTCACCCGGACGCCCAGTTCGTTAAAATAAACAAGAATAATGTGGATGGTGAAAGAGACATGCTGACGAACTTTAAGCTGTGGTGGGCGCGTTTATTTAAGAAAAACAGTACGCAACCCGACAATCTCAAGGGCAGGGAACACAAACCCCGCTACGACAAGGGAGAACAAGGATTGTGGTACGATTAATCATGAATCAGATGAAATGGATAGCGTTGAGCGAGGTAGGCCAGCTCGAACAGATCAAAAAAGAATCAAGTCAGTCACCAGTACTTATTTTCAAACACAGCACGCGATGCAACATCAGCCGTGCCAGCCTCGATCGGCTTGAGCGCAAATGGAACGAAGCCGAAATGAAAAATGTCAAGCCATATTTCCTGGACTTACTCAACTATCGCGAGACGTCCGCAGCTGTTGCACAAACGTTTAACGTTGAGCATGAATCTCCACAGATACTGCTGATTGCCGACAGCAAAGCCGTATTGGATCTGTCTCACTTTGAGATCGACTATGATCAGATCCGCACCGCAATCAAAAATTAAACGTCACAGATTGTTTGACGTCTTCGCCAAGGCTTAGGGCAACAGGACAGGTGAGCGCAGCCCGTTTGAGCTTTTCTTTCTGAACGTCTGTGGCCGTCAAATTATCGTGAAAAAAAGTAACCTGGATCTCCGCAATTTTTCTGGGATTTGCCGCCATAATCTTGACGATTTCCGATCGCAACCCGCGAAGCTCGATTCCTTCGCGCTGGGCAAGCATCCCCATCAACGTCATCATACAACTATTCAGGGATGCACACGTTAAATCAGTAGGGCTAAATGCTTCCCCTTTGCCGTTGTTATCAGGCGGAGCATCAGTTATCACCTTGTTCCCCGATCGCAAATGCGTCACTTCGGTGCGAAGATCCCCCTGATAAATACCGGTCATTGAAACCATATGGAATAAGTTTTTTCTATTTTGCGTTACCGAATTAAGCCTTAAATTTAATCTATAAGTTCCTGTAGGATGAAGGGTCTAATCAAGTTTTCCGCGTTTTTTGTCGGTTTTTGGCTGTTTTTCTCCCCGGCCAGCGCTCAGACCCAAGATAGCTACGACTACCAAAGCGAATTCACCTGGGGTATCAATAAGAACACGTATGGTGGACTCATCGGAGGCTTTGTTTTCAAAAAGGCACGCAAACTCAACGACCGCCTTCTCGAAAGCTTTGGACTTGAGATCATGAATGTCAAGCATCCCCAGGAAGTGCGTCAGAATTCACAAAGCACAGGTAACTATTTCATTTACGGCAAAAGCAACTACCTCTATGCCTTGCGTTTTCAATACGGCCGCGATCTGATTCTTTTTAAGAAGGCTCCCCAACAAGGAGTCGAGATCAAGTTAGTGACCGCTGTCGGTCCAACGATAGGTGTGGTTGCTCCGTATTACATCGAACGCCCTGCAGACCGCGGAGGCTTCGTCACTATTCGTGAACAATACAATCCGAGCATTCGTCCCGAACAGATCTATGGCCCGGGCCGACTTTTCGAAGGTCTTGGCGAATCCAAGTTAAAGCTTGGCGCGAATGCGAAGGCGGCACTTAACTTTGAGTTAGGAACGATCAAAAGTCAGGTTACCGGATTTGAAGCTGGATTCCTGCTCGATGCGTATACCAGCAAAGTCGTGATGGTGCCAACAGCTCCTAACTACGCCATCTACCCTACACTCTTCTTTACGCTCTTTTACGGAGGACGTAAATAAACTTTGTTCTTACTGCGGCTTAAAGATGAGCCCGAGCAAAAGTCCCAGGCCGATAATGATCGGTGATGGAGTTTTCGTAAACACCAGCAAACAAAATGTAGCGATCGTTACGCCAAAGTTCAGCACCGTATTTTCCAACGGCTGAAATAAAATAATCGCAGATGCAGCAACAAGCCCGGCACTGGCTGCAGTGATGCCTTCAAGCGATGCTCTTACCGCCCGATATTTTTTCAAGCTTTCCCAAAAACGGATCACAAAAAATATCAGGAACGTCCCTGGAAGAAATATTCCAAGGCTCGATGTGAGTGCACCAAGTATTTGTCCTCCGATGCCATACTCGCGCATGGACAATGCACCGAGATAAGCGCTGAATGAAAAGTTGGGGCCGGGTATCGCCTGGGCGAGTGCGTAGCCTGAAAGAAATTCATTGTGGGAAGTCGGATAGTGCAATGGTTTGGCGTATTGCACGAATTCGGTATACAAAAGCGGAGCAAGTACCTGTCCTCCACCAAACACCAGACTACCGTTACGGTAAAAATTTTCGAACAATTTTATCGGAAGCAATTTGGTGATACCACCAAGGGCAGCAGCAAGAATGAGCACTCCCGCCCACAATAAAAAATTCGACCAGTCTATTGTGAATCGTTGCTTTTCTTCCTTGGGTTGCGCGCGAAACTTGAGCGAAGTAGCGAGGCCTGCGCAAACCAGAATGATCGGAAAAATAAATGGCGTTTGAAAAAAATACGAAACCACTGCTGAGACAATGAGGATGGTGATGCCCGTTTTGGTATTTACAGTCTTGAGGCTGATCATGTAGGCGCCATAGCTGATGAACCCAACTGCCATCGGTTGAATGTAGCGTGTAAAATCGAGTGATAAGTTCTTTGCCTCGATGTTGGAAATGGTAACTGCAAAAGCGGTCATGATCAACACGGCAGGCAGGATCCAAATCAGCAGTGTCAAGTAAGCCAGCATGGGGCCACCGATTCGAAAGCCAATCGCTGTCAATGTTTGTGTGGACGCAGGTCCGGGTAACATCTGGCACAACGAGTTGATCTCGACCAGATCTTCGTCCGATAGATACCTTCGTTTATCTACAAGCACTTTTTGAAAATGGGCGAGATGCGCCTGAGGGCCCCCAAACGTTGACAACGCCAGGAGAAAAACGTCCTTGAGGAAAATGTAATATCTGACGCGTTTAACCAAAGCGCTAATCAGGTTGGATTACTTTTTCTTTAATCCAATCTCGGCCAGACGTTGATCCAGAAATTCTCCTGCAGTGATATCCTCGAACACTTTCGGGTGATTTGCATCCACGGTATTGGGCAAGGCGGCAAGGCTCATTTCCGAGCGCGGGTGCATAAAGAAAGGGATTGAGTAACGTGGTGTGTTCATCAGATGACGCGGTGGATTGACAACGCGATGAATCGTTGACTTCAAGAATCTGTTGGTATGTCGTTCGAGCATGTCGCCTACATTGACGACTAGCTGATCGGGAAGAGCAGTGATCGGAATCCATTTTCCATCTCTGCGCAACACTTGCAAACCATCGGCACTTGCGCCCATGAGCAACGTGATGAGATTGATGTCGCCATGCTCTGCAGCGCGCACTGCATCAGCTGGGACTGAGTCGGGATCTTCGATCGGGAAATAATGGATCGGCCTGAGAATACTGTTGCCATTCTTGATCTTGTCATCGAAGTAGTTCTCTGGCAGCCGCAGGTATAACGCTATTGCGCGAAGCATATACGTCCCTGTCTTTTCCAACGCACGGTATACATCGAGTGCAATGTCTTTCAACTCGGGCACTTCGTCTGGCCAAACGTTGGCCGGATAGTTTTCCTGACTGCGCTGCTGCTGTGTGAGCTCCTGTCCCACATGATAGAATTCTTTCAGATCACCGGTATTGCGCCCTTTAGCGTGTTCTTTGCCCTTGCCGATATAACCGCGCTGCCCTGCAAGTCCGGCAATTTCATATTTCTGTTTTACATGATCAGGCAATGCAAAAAACTTTTTGATTGCAGCATAAAGCCGTTGCTGCATATCATCGGTAAGAAAGTGATTTCGAACGGCAGCAAAACCGATATTGTGATATGCCGCACCAAGTTCCTCAACAAATTTTTTCTTCCTGGCCGGATCATTGCTGGTGAATGCTGCGAGGTCAAGTGAAGGGATCTGATCGTACAATATTTCTTTCATAACCGAGCAAATAATTGAACCCTGCAAGCTAAAGTTTTTTGTCTAAATTCGCCATACCTTGAATTTTTGGTTGTCGCACAAAACATCTGAGTCATGAAAACATCACGAAGAGATTTTATTGAAAAGGGATTGAAAGCAACTGCCGTTGTATCGCTTGGTTCGTTCACTTTGTCAAAAGCATACGCTGAAAAAGCGGATGACATGAAGACTTCCGCACTCCAGTTCTCCCAGATCACATTGCCTTATGCCTACAATGCGCTCGAGCCAAACATCGATGCGCAAACCATGGAAATTCACTATAGCAAACATCACACCGCCTACATCAAAAACGTGAACGATGCGATCGCTGCGGAGTCGATCAATTTTGGTTCGGAAAAAGATTTTTTCTCGAATGCATCAAAGCTTTCCGCGAAAGCACGCAACAATGGTGGCGGTGCGTGGAACCACAATTTTTTCTGGCAGGTGATGAAACCAAATGCAGGCGGAGCGCCATCAGGTAAGATCTCAGACGCCATCAATGGAGCGTTCGGATCATTCGATAAATTCAAAGAACAATTCACACAAGCCGCGATGACACGCTTCGGCTCAGGATGGGCATGGCTTGTGAGCGATGGCGGCAAACTCAAGATCGGTTCCACTGCTAACCAGGACAATCCGATGATGGACATTGTAACCGACATCAAAGGAACTCCGCTCCTGGGTCTCGATGTGTGGGAACATGCGTACTATCTCAAATACCAGAATAAGCGCAATGAGTATGTAACGAACTGGTGGAATGTGGTGAACTGGGATGAGGTAGCGAAGCGCTTATCATAGCTCGTCAACGTCTACAGGTTTTACGTTCGATCTGAACGCTGCAAGCTGCAAGTATGGCATTATGACTTGAAAACTCATCTCCAGAATATGGCTTGATTTGGAAATGCTCCCTGAGGTCCAGATGCATAGCCTGAAGCTTGTAGCTTGCAGCCTGTAGCCTTAATCCAGTATCCCGCAGAACTCGTAGTTGTTATCAATGTTGATGAACACGTCCTGGCGGGCTTTGGCGAACCACTTGTCGAGCATCTTTTGCTTTTTCTCATTCAGGGCGGCCATCTGAATGCGGTTGTAATCTTCGGCAATATTGGCCTGGTGAGGGGCGATGCGTGATTTATATAGAAGAATACGCACCGCGTCCTTCTGATCATCGGTGCGATATGCGAGTGGCTTCGAGATATCACCAACCTTCATTGAGTCGAGCCTGAAGAATATGACCGGGTCAAGCTCATCTATCGGCACGCTCTGGCTTCCTGTCTGGTCAACGAAATACCCGCCATTGCCCTTTGTTTGAACATCATCGGAAAATTCCTTGGCGGCCGCTTCGAACTTGATGCTGTCGTGCTGGATCAACGTGCGAATGCTATCGAGAAAGTGGCCTGCAACCTTCACATCTTCCTCGCTGGGCTTAGGCGAAATAAGGATGTGTCGGGCGTGATACTCGTTGCCCCTGCGCTCCAATAATTGCATGATGTGAAAACCGAATTCGGACTCGAACGGCATGGATATCTCGTTCGGTTTCAATTTGAACGCCATCGCTTCGAACTCTGGCACCATTCGTCCACGGCCGACCCAGCCCATATCGCCAAAATTTCCTACTACACTCGGGTCGTCTGAATATTTCTTGGCGAGCTCGTTAAAATTCTCGCCTGCCAAAATGCGTGTGCGGATATCAAGCAGCTGATTGCGTGCTGCCTCTTTCGATGCTTTACTGGCCTTCGCGATCTTTACAATTTGCGCCACTTCTACTGCAGCAGAAAAGTAGGGAACACTGTCTTTCGGAATTGCATTGTAAAATCGCTTCACTTCCGATGGCGTTACCGAGAGATCATCGGTGATCGTCTTTTCCATTTTTTGAACCACCATTTGCTCCCTGATCTGATCGCGTAACTCAGTGCGAATTTGGTCCATTGGTTTTCCATAGATCTGCTCCAGCTCATCTGGCGTACGGCCCGATTGTGCCAGGATCATGTCCATTCTGCGCTGCGTGTTGTTGTCGACTTCTACATCGAGAACTACCACGGAATCAATTTCCGCTTTTGCCATCATCAGCTTATTGCGGATCAGCATGGCGAGCATCTGACATTTTACTTCCTGAGATGGACTGCCTCCGTTGGTTAAGTGATCTTGATAAAATTTATCGAGGTCCGATTTTAAGACTATAAAATTGTCAACTTTGGCAATCACTTCGTCAACTACAAATCCCTGATTGTCCTGACCGAGCAAGCGGACAGAGTTCAGTACCAGCACCATCGCGAGCGCCCCGATCGTACACTTACCGGTTATATATTTCAAAATCATTTTGTTCAAGCGCATTGTTGTAAACTTCGTCTTCCAGCTTCTTGGCCAGCTCTACTTTTCTTTTGTTCAGTATGATGTTGCTGATCTCGTCCTTAACGAATTCCAAAGGAGAAACATTGTCTGAGATGCGGTATTCATCCACTTTAAGCACGTAAAGGTAGGAATCATCCTCGGTTTCGTAATAAGGATTCATCTTCAAAAACTGCACTTTGTTCGGGATCTCCACCAGGGGCGAATTCCGCACCAGTTCATCGAAGATCATCCAGGTCGAATCACTGATGTGGTAAGCGGCCGAAAAGCTCAGGCAAAACGATTTAAGCTCGGTTTTATCCTCCTCCCGCTTCGAAAAAATAAGTTCTTTAAGCTTCTTCGTGTGCGGAGCGTTCTTCGGAACCTTGATGAAGGTTGCTCTAATGATGTTTTGTTTAAGTATAAAGTTGTCGATGTTTTCCTTATAATATTTTTCAATTTCAGCGGCCTGAATTGCCGTGTCCAGGTGTTGCTTGATGTAATAAGTCTGATACTCGTAAGCAATGATACTGTACCGGTAGTCGAGCATCTTTCGTTCGACCTCTGCTTCGTTGATATTGATCTTCTTGCTCGCTTCCTGGATCAGTAATTGTTTGCGAACCCAACTGTCAATATAGGCCTCTACGCGAGCCGTGCTGTCTTGTGGATCAACTTTCGGAGGAACGATCCCAGCCAGCTCATCTTTATACAAATAATTGTTGCCAACCTTCGCCATCAACTGCCGATTCGCATCTGCCTTGCCGGCTTCATCGCGCATTTTTATAAAATCACATCCGGACGACACGGCTGCAACCATAAGAATGAACAGAAAATAACGCGAGCTTGTTCTCATCGCTGCACGAGTTGGTCGATCAGTTTTTGTTTTGCCTTTTTATTCACCTTCACATCGTATGTTTTTCTAAGCTGTGCGATCCACTCCTTCTCAAGCGTATTCTGATAATCTGAAATAACGCTGGCCCGGGCATCATCGAATGATTTTATACCCGGAGGGATCATCGACTTGACCCACACAAGATAGTGCATGTTATTGTTTTCCGCCAGGTAAACTCCAGGTGTCCAGTTGATCTTGCTGAACACAACGCGATCGCTTTTTTCAAAAGTACCGATGTCCTTCCGGATCTTCTCCTTCGTAGCGTATGCATGAATCGCCACCGAATCGCCTCCCTGCACTACCGGCAACATTTTATCGATGGCAGATTTCACTGCGGACGAATATATCGTAGCTCGCGCGCGATCAGATGCCATATATTCTTTTTGATGCGCCTGATAATAATTGCGCTGACCGACAGAATCTTCAGAAGCTTTGTTCCAAACTTCCTTTTCCATGATCTCGAAAAGAAGAATTCCCTCATAATATTCATTCAACAGGAATGCATAATCGGGATGTTCTTGCTTGATCTTGTCTTCAAATGCAAGGCCAAGCTTCTCGTCTGTAAATCGTTGGTACAAGGTCTGCATTTGCTGATGAGGTGATACCGATCCCGCTTTTTGATTTCTTAAAACGAACTGCAAAAACTCCCCCGCATAAACAGGCTTTTCGCGAATGCTGAAGATCACATTATTCGCCATCGGATCTTTGATCTTCCATGAACCCCGCGTCAAAGAAGAATCTGCCTGGGCGAATGCATTGTCACGAACCGCAGAATTCTCGGAGAAGGCGAATTCGCGTTTCATTTTTTTCTGCACCGCTTGCTTCGATATCTGTGCGCGCTCATCACGGCTCACGCGACTCTTCAATGAAGCTGAAACTTCTTCAAACGATGGGAGTGGAATTTTTCGCTCCAACCGGATGAGGTGCCAGCCAAACTGTGTGTGAACCGGATCGGAAATGTCTCCAGGCTTTTTCAGGGCGAATGCAGCTTCTTCGAATTGTGGCACATTGGCCATTACGCCAGGTCCGAAAGGGCGAAGTTTTCCGCCATTGTCTTTCGAAGATTGATCGTCTGAGTACTCCTTACACAGATCGTTCCAGGAAACTCCTTTTTGAAGTTTATCGATGATCTCAAAGGCTGTGTTTTCCGCTTTGCGATTTTCCTCATCGGTTCCAGCGCGAAGCATGATGTGTGAAACTTCCACTTCACCACTTGCCGGACGTTCGCCAAGGGTTTTAATAATGTGATACCCGAATTGCGTGCGAACCGGTTGGCTGATCTGACCAATCGGTGTTGTAAAAGCGACCTGCTCAAAAGGAAATACCATCTGCAATGCGGTGAACCAGCCAAGCAATCCGTGATTCGCCTTTGCAGTAGGATCTTCCGAGTAATTCAGTGCGAGCGTTTCAAAATCTTCTCCATCCAATGCGCGGGTTCTCAATTCCATGATTCGATTCCAGGCGCGAGTTGTATCGGCTGGAGTTGGATCGGCCGGAAGGTTGATGAGAATGTGCTCGGCTCTGATCTCATGTTTCATGCGCTCATAGGTTAGCGCAGTGAGACTGTCGATCATTTTTGCATCGGGAAGATATGGCTTGCGAAGTTCATCCCGGTAGGTATTGAATTCTTTCCTGAATGTTGCCGTGGTGTCGAGTCCGCGATGCCGTGCTTCTTCGACCTTCAATTTGAAATTGATGAAAAGCGTTAAGTAATCGTCAATTTTCTTTTCCGTGTATTCTTCCTTTCGGCCGGTATTATTTTTGTTGTACAGATACCTGAATTCATCGATGGTTACGGGACGTTTGTTGACGCTGAACAGTACCTCATCGGATTTTTTTTGAGCGGGCAGAGCAAGGGGTAGAAACAAAAAAAAGATCAGGGATCTAATCTTCAGGTCGAGGCTAAGCATGGGTTATTTGAAGTCTACAGTTTTAATGAGGCGGCATATGTTTTTGCCGCGGGTATGTTGGTATTCAATTTTGTCCATGATCGATTTCACCAGGCGGATTCCGAGTCCGCCCTTTCGTTTTTCATGAACGAGGTTACCGAGCTCCGGCTCGCTGAATTGATTGATGTCGAAAGCGCTTCCATCATCGATGATCTCGAAAATTACGGGCGTTCCTTTATCAACCTTGATGTGCAGCTCGAAGAGATCGTCAGGATTACATTGGTGTGCATGGATCATCAGGTTCGAGCACATTTCATCGAGCGCAAGAACCATTTCACTGATCTGAAGATCGGCAACGTCATGCTCCTTCAGGGCACCACGAATGAAATCGCGAACCCCCTTCAGGTTTTCAATGCTGCACCCAACTTTATACTTGTAGTTCATTGGACCAACTGCTTTGCTTGAACCTTATCTTTACCTATTGTCAGCAACTCGTGGAGTCCAAGTATTTCGAACGTGTTTGCCACCTTATCGCTCATGCCAAACAATACCATCTTTATATTTTTGTCCTTGAATTCTTCGATGTAGGACATGAATACACCGAGACCTGCGGAAGAAATGTATTCCAGCGAACTGCAATCGATCAGGATCTTTTTGAATCCTTCGCCCACACTTTTAGCAATTGCCAGGTCCAGTTCGATGGAGGAGCTGGCATCAATTTCCCCGATCAGGGCAATTACATCTGTGCCATCTTCCTGTAGTCTCTTAATGTGGATCATGTTATTAACGTTTTTTTAATGTTTTAGTTGACCATCTTTTCATTATCTGAACTTGATGATCATCGTTGTATAATCGTCATTAATGTTCTTCGTGCCTGAAAATTCATACAGCCGGTTAATAAGATGGGCCTGAATATCTTTGGGGCTCTCTGTCCTTACCTCCATCAACACCTGCGTCAAACGCTCATAACCAAACTCTTCGCCTTTTTGATCCTTTGCTTCTGTAATTCCATCGGTATAAAGCACCATGATGTCGCCCGAACGGTAATTGAACTCATTGGCCTGAATGAAATTCGCGTAACTTTTGTTTCTTACCATACCCAACGCGATCCCTTTGTCTTTAAGGTATTCGACAGAATCATCACCAGCATGATAATAAAGTACGGGGCAATGTCCGGCCCTCGAATATTTTACGCGTTTGAGTTGCGTATCTACAACAAAGAAAGTAGCCGAAATGAATGATCCGCGTTCAAGGCAATAGATGAGTGCCTGATTGGCGCGCTTCATAAATTCATCAGGCTCCATGCAGTTTTGTGCAAGGCTGTGAAAAATTCCTTTCATCTGCGACATGTGAAAGGCTGCGGTCGTACCTTTTCCCGACACGTCTGCAATGATCAGCGAAACTTCGTTGCTATTGGTGCGTAGTGTGTCATAGTAATCACCACCAACCTCGTCTGCAGATTCGGAGAACGCTGCGATCTCGAAGTCGTTGTCTTTTTCGAGGACATCGGGCAGCAAGCTCTTCTGCACCATCTTGGCGATCTTGAGTTCCTCCTTGTAACGTTCGTTCTGCAAGGCCTCCTCCATCAAACGGAAGTTCTCGATGGAGATTCCCGCCTGGTTCGCAAATGTAGAGACGATCTTGGTCATCTCTTTATTGAACCCTTCGGCAAGTTCTTTCAACAATGCCAGCGTACCGATATTTTCTCCCTTCACATAGATGGGGAAGGCGAGAATGGATCTGAATCTGGAACCTCGCAGCGAACCGAGATGGCGGGAAAGGTTTTTCGTTTTGTCGCTACCCTGATCAAGAACTCCCTTCACGTTTTGCGCGTTCAGGTGGCTGATGATCTCTTTCGCTTCTTTGTCTGTGATCTTGTACGTGAAGATCTTTGTTTCCGTCTCAGTTGCTTTTACTTCTAACCAGGCCGCATCGGCAAAAACCGTGCTCACGGAAGTCTCGAGAAGAATGTTATATACACTGTCTTCGCTTTGCTCTGTTTGTATCGACTGACTGATGCGCTGAAAGTTCACGACCTCCTCCAGCTTTTGTTCGAACACAGACGTGGTTGGAAGATTGAACAAGATCACCAGGAAAGAGAAAATGCTGTAGATACTCACGAAGGTGATGAGCGAAAGAATAAAAATATGATCCTGGTAGTCGGTGTAAATTACGGTCTGAAGTTTATCGAGGGCATCTTCGAATGCTTTCAAGGTGAAGAAGCCGTATAACAAATAGAAGATCGTCAGCAGTAACAACAGTAAGCTCGTCCATTTCTGGCGGAAGTTCAGGTATGCCACCCACTTCATGTTCGCGGAAAGCACCAGTGCGAGCAATACAAAAAATGTGAGCAGCACAACGTGCACATCTTCAATGATCGTTGACTGTATGGTAGCGATACCGAAGCTGTTGTAGAGAAGCGTGATCAGCAATCCCCACTCGAACACATTCCAAAAACGAAGAAGCCATTTTGATTTCTGATAGAGGATGAGCCGCTTCCAGGCAGTGAATGCCATGATCAGGAAGGCCACCATCAGACCCATGTTGATCAGGTAGAAAGTGTCGATAAACACCGGATGTGTTGTGAGCTTGGTTGAGCCAAGGAGGTATTCGATCAACTTGAGCGCAAGGGAAAAGACCGTAGCTACGAGTCCGGTGGCAAAAACGCGCCACAATAAGTCGATGAAGTTGAGCACCTCATCGCGTTCGATCTTGAACTTGTAGTAATAGTAAAGAGAAAGGATGTACAGATTGAGAATTACGGTAGGAACCCAGAACGGAATGTCTGGCTTAATTCCATTGGCCGTACTAAATACAATTGAAATATCTGTGAATAGCAGCGCCAGCCAGGTAATGATCCCGACTGTGAAAAGCAACCTAATGATTCCCTTCGTGCGCATGGAGCCTAAAACAGCGAATTTGAGCTAAAAAATAAGCCAATCACACGATTGGCTTTGCAAGTATACGACACAATTAGCCGATTAGCCAATGCGCCAATATGCCAATTGGCTGTTCATTGGCATATCGGCTAATCGGCATATTGACTAATTATTTTCGGCTGTAATTCGGAGCCTCCCTGGTGATCGTCACATCATGTGGGTGACTCTCGGTTACACCTGCGCTGGTGATCTTGACGAACTTGGCCTCCTTCAAATTTTCAATCGTGGAAGCTCCACAGTAACCCATTCCAGCGCGGAGTCCGCCAACGAGTTGATAGAGAACTTCCGAAACCAATCCTTTGTATGGCACACGACCTGAGATTCCTTCGGGAACGAGTTTCTTCACATCATCTTCAACGTCCTGGAAATACCGGTCTTTGGAACCATCCTCCATGGCTTCGATCGATCCCATACCGCGGTAAGTCTTGAACTTCCGCCCTTCATAAATGATCATCTCTCCGGGAGCTTCTTCGGTACCAGCCAACAAAGATCCGATCATGATGCTGTCTGCTCCTGCAGCGATCGCTTTCACCAGGTCGCCTGAGAAGCGAATACCTCCGTCAGCAATCGCAGGAACGCCTGATCCTTTCAATGCCTTCGCAGATTCATAAACGGCCGACAATTGAGGAAGGCCCACGCCCGCAACGATGCGGGTGGTGCAAATGCTGCCGGGACCAACGCCTACTTTTACTCCGTCTGCACCTGCTTTCGCAAGTGCTTTTGCCGCTTCACCGGTTGCGATGTTACCAACAATCAAATCGATCTCCGGGTACTTCTTCTTTACTTTTTTCGCAGCATCGATCACGCCTTTGGAATGCCCGTGTGCGGTATCGATGCTGATGACGTCAACTCCTGCGATTTTTAAAGCATCGATGCGATCGAGAATATCGGGGGTAACGCCAACAGCTGCCCCTACACGCAGGCGACCGAATTTATCCTGGCAGGCATTCGGCTTATTCTTTTTCTTTTGGATGTCTTTGAATGTGATCAGCCCGGTGAGTTTTCCTTTTTTGTTGACGATCGGAAGCTTTTCGATCTTGTATTTCTTCAATGTGCCTTCAGCCTGGTCGAGTGTGATGCCTTCCGAAGCCGTGATCAGATTGTCTTTGGTCATGATCTTCTCGACCGGTACGTTCATATCTTTTTGGAAACGGAGGTCGCGGTTGGTGATAATGCCGACAAGTTTTCCTGCTTCGTCAACTACCGGAATGCCACCGATCTTGAATTCACGCATGATATTTTCCGCAGCGCGTACGGTCGAATCAACCGACAATGTAACAGGGTCCAGGATCAACCCGCTTTGAGAACGTTTCACTTTCCTAACCTGGTCCGCTTGCTGCTCTATCTTCATATTCTTATGGATAAAGCCTAAACCTCCTTCGAGCGCCATCGCGATAGCCAATTCGGCCTCGGTCACCGTATCCATCGCAGCGGAAACGATCGGAATATTCAGCTGAATGTTACGCGTGAGCTGACTTGTGGTTTTTGTCTCACGGGGAAGTACTTCAGAGTAGGCTGGAACCAGGAGGACGTCATCGTAGGTGAGCGCCTCAAACAGAAACTTGCTTGTGTCGAGTGGCATGGCAAATAATTTACGATCTATTATTTGCCGGGCAAAGATACACTTAATTCTCAGAACTCAACAATGGACCGTGCCATTCATGCTTATTTCCTTTCAAAATCCGGCCGCGGTCTACCAACAACTTTATTTTATTCAGAATTATGTCGGGTAATTCTATTTTTGAATCGAAATAGATACGATATGAGAACGAAACTCCTGGCTAGTGTGTTGTTATTGGTTGGTACGATTTGCTATTCGCAAGTTCAAACTGGGAAGGCGTCTTTCTATGCCGACAAGTTTGAGGGAAGTCCAACAGCGAGTGGCGAGCGATACAAACACAGCAAGCTTACCGCGGCCCACAAAACGCTGCCCTTCGGAACACGCGTTCGCGTAACCAACCTCGGGAACAACGAGTCTGTTGAAGTTGTGGTCAATGATCGCGGACCTTATGTTGAAAATCGCGTGATCGATCTCTCGAGATCCGCAGCTGAAAAATTAGGGTTTGTCAATCAGGGGCTTGCGGAAGTCCGCATTGAAGTGATCGATGCGGGCGATGGAAAAACGAGCGACCCCGCCAAAACCATCGACCATGTTACTGTGGACGAAAAAGAATTCTACGATTTCGAGATCGAGCGATTGATGCCGAAAGGATTCGGTGTTCAGATCGGAACTTACCAGGAACTGGTGAACCTCATGCGTCTGTCGGAGAACTTGAAAAATTCGTACAAGAAAAAAGTCACAGTTCAGGTCAAGATCGTCAATGGAGTAAAATATTACGGGATCATTCTCGGGCAGTTTTCATCGCGCCCGAAAGCCGAGCAGTTCCGGAATGACCTGAAGAAAAAATTTCCTGACGCGTTTATTATTGAATTCAACAAGATCTGATGACGCCAGCTAAAACCAATTGTCTTTGCAGATGGAGATCTTAGGGTATGTTGCATCGATCTGCATCGGATTAATTCTCGGCTTACTCGGTGGTGGCGGTTCGATCTTGTCCATTCCAATTCTTGTATATCTTTTCAGCATCGATGCGGTAATGGCATCAGCATATTCGTTGTTCATTGTCGGCATCACGAGCCTGATCGGAGCAATTCCCAAGTACAAAGACCATTTGGTCAACATTAAAACAGGAATTCTTTTCGGCATTCCATCCATCGTTAGCATTTTTTTTACGCGCAAGTGGATCATGCCGGCGATTCCCGATGTGATCGTGCAAACGGAACATTTCACAGTCACGAAAAGGCTTATCGTACTCGGAACGTTTGCGTTGCTGATGATCACCGCATCTTTCTCGATGATCAGGGCCAAGCGTGAATTCGCTCCCGACTCTCAAAAGTTCAGAACATTTCTTGTGATCGTTGAAGGTATCATCATCGGATTTCTCACCGGGTTCGTTGGTGCAGGAGGCGGGTTCCTCATCATACCTGCGCTCGTTTTTCTCACCGGACTTCCATTCAAAACTGCGGTTGGCACATCCCTCTTTATCATTGCTGTCAATTCGCTTTGCGGTTTCCTTGGTGATGCGCTAAATCATTCCATGGATTGGAGTTTTCTTTTCACGATCTCATCGCTTGCCGTAATTGGAATTTTGATCGGCAACAAACTTCAGAAAAAGATCTCAGCGATTAGATTGAGAATGGCGTTCGGGTGGTTGATACTCGTCATGGGCACGTGGATACTTTATTACGAGATCTTAGCTGGGCGCTAGGTGCTTGGCAATCCGACTTCAACCTACAATAGACTGCACCACTTCCAATGCAGCGCGTTCTGCAGAAGCAAGGGCTCCGTTAAGGGTGCCGGCTTCACCTTCATAGTCGGTGGCTTCACCGGCAAAAAAAATGATGTCGTTGATCGGTGCACTGAGTGTCTTGCGATCTTCCGTTGTTCCTCCAGGCTTCAGATATGATACACCGCCTTTGATGTAAGGTTGTTTTGTCCAATCGAAGAGTTCATAGATCATCGCCTGGTTTTCGTCTCTGCGGATATTCGCTGTTCCCTTTCCATCGAATACTTTGTCAATCTCCAACGAGAGTTGTCGGGCCTTCGGACCCATAATAGTCGTACTCAGTGTTTTGTTGAATTGGCTGCGCGAGAAACCTGAGTTCACATACTCGGGGATGGTCCCTCCGTAGATAAATGAAGTGGCTTTGCCCCAAAAGTTTTGCTTGAAATCGAGTACAATCCTCAAGCACGGATCCATACCATGCCGGCTTAACGCTGTTGTCTTTTCATCGGGCAAAGCTGGAGTAAATGTGATCGCATCCGATAATAAAATAGAAACCGGAACTGCAACAATCACCTTATCGACTTCCACCGAGAATGACTGCGTAGCACCCTCGATAGTTTTTTCTCCGAAGAGCGTGATCTTTCCCGAGCTCGAGTCGATCTTGGTGATGACGGTGTTGTATTCGATATCCTCCTCGACCTTATTAAAACGGAATGAGAGAACGTCTTGCATTGGGTTGGCCTGAAGAAGAAGTTCGCTCGAATT
>CBHROW010000030.1:0-23778 GCA_966080355.1 uncultured Chryseosolibacter sp. | reverse complement strand
AGAATACTTGTCACGATCCTGACCGGAGGCCTCATCGGGTCGTTGCTCTCCATTCTTCTTACCGATCCCCTTTTAATTTTCAATTGGAACACGCCTGCAGTGATCAACCATGTGGGCCCTATGTTCTTTTTCAGCCTGCTCGTGGTAGGCGGACATGAAGTGCTCTATAATTTCTATGAAATACGAAACATGGAAAAAGAGCGTGAAGAACTAAAAAAAGCGCAAATACAAAGTCAGCTTGACTCACTGAAAAATCAGGTGAACCCGCATTTTCTGTTCAACAGCCTCAATACGCTATCATCCCTGGTTTCCATATCACCTGAACAAGCCGAACGTTTCATTGACGAACTCTCCAGCGTCTATCGTTATTTGTTGCAGTCTAATGACAAGGTGCTCGCAAAGCTCCGAACAGAAATCGATTTTGCGAATTCGTATTATCATTTACTCAAAACACGTTATGGGGATGGAATCCAACTCACCCTTTCTATTGACGAGCGATTTCTCGACTTCTTGATCCCATCGTTGTCGCTCCAGTTACTGCTCGAGAACTCTACGAAACACAACATTATCTCCGCCACCAAGCCATTGCACATTCACATCTATACAAAGCCAAACCCTGACCAACTGATTATAACGAATAATCTCCAAAGGAAAACTAACCCGGTAGCTTCCAACAAGATGGGCCTCGCAAACATTATGAAAACGTTACAATTATTGAACCAACGGGAAGCGCGTGTTCAGGAAACTGAAACGGAGTTTATCGTTAGCTTGCCACTTATCAAACCATGACCGTGAAAGTTTTGATCGTTGAAGATGAACAATTGGCTGTCCAACGTCTTCAAAAAATTCTATCGGAAACTGAGTACCAAACCGAAGTCGTTGGGGTAACCGATAGTATTGAAGCTTCGGTTCAATGGCTTTCATCACAACCTGCTCCTGACCTGATACTCATGGACATTGAACTTGCCGATGGACAGAGTTTTGAAATCTTTAACAAGATCAATGTGCCTTCGCCAGTCATATTCATCACGTCTTATGACGAGTATGCGATTCGTGCATTCAAAGTGAACAGCATCGACTATCTTTTAAAACCGGTAAAACGAGACGACCTTAAGGCCAGTTTCGAGAAATTTCGCACGATGCAAAAGCCTGCTGCAGTAAACGTTCTGTACTTTCAGCAAATGGAAAGACTGATCCGCGAGCTGACATCGAAGCCCAAGGAATATCGAGAGAGATTTCTCATCAAATCCGGGCAAACCTATTTTTCTGTTGAGAGCCATGCCGTTGCCTATTTCTATTCCGAGGAGCGCCTCACGCACGTGGTCACCGCCCAGAACAAAGATTACGTGATCGATTACACCCTCGAAGATCTTGAAGCTGCGTTAGATCCCGCTGTTTTCTACCGGGCAAACAGACAGTTTATAGTGAACGTAAAGAGCGTAAAAACGATTCACCCATACTTCAATCACAAGTTGAAAGTCACCCTGCAGCCCACACCGAAACTGGAAGTCATTATCAGTAGGGAACGCGCAACCGATTTCAAAAATTGGCTTGACAAATAAGCCCGAAAATTTCATCCAAAAAAACTGCAGCTTCAGTAAACCTTAATCACGTTTCATACATTCCCGGCCTTGTAGTCGGGGCCACTCTTTTCACTTTTGTCGTACATCAACAATTATGGACGACAGAATTGGTAAAAACATTCTCAGATCAAGTGGCTTGTGTGTTGTCACCGGCTCGGTTCTCCTGACTGCCGGGTATTGGACAAGACCGTATATTGAAAAAGAACTCGTGCTGGATTTTGCGCAAAGCACAGCGCTTTATTCCAGCATACTTGTAGCGGTCGGAATATTGGTTTTGCTCGTAGGTCTGCCTGCACTGTTCTACGATCAGGCAAGGGAAAGAAATAAGCCGCGCTTTATCGTATTCGCTCTCTCCTACACTGGTCTTGCCGGGTTCCACCTTGGCACACTGGCCTTATACTTTGTGTTGCCGGTTTTGGCGACTCATTCGAACGAAACCTTTAATCTCATCGCCCAGGATGTTCCTCCGTTTCCGCGCTTTGCAATTTTCTGGGCGATCTGCCTTTTGATACAGGTTGCAGGATTGATCATATATAGTATCAACATGATCAAGAACACGCGATATTCCCGTGTTGCAACCTTCGCTGTACTTGCGGGCGCCATCTTATTGATCGCTTCCCCTCCCATCAATTTCAGACTTCTCCAACCTGCGCTGACGCTTGTTATGGCAGGGTTTGCGGGTTACGGACTGACGTTGATAAGCAACAAAGAAAATCGCATTAAAATTTGACCGACAACAATATGCAATCCACTCCAGACAGCAGCGCACTCCTCGTAAGAACGTTCGCATTCTCCATGATCGCTGCACCTTTCGTTCAACTTGTTGCCGATATCCTTTGGCTAGGCAATGGAGTAATTTTTCTGGGAACAGTGCTCCGCCAGATAAGTTATGTTCTATTTATTCCTGCCGTTTTGGGTGCCGGGTATTTCGCGCCCTCAAAAGTTAAAGGGATTGTTGCCTCATGGCTGTGTCTGTTGGGCATAGCTGGCGGCATTGCTATCGTTGCGCTCTTCCGTGTTGGAGCGGGATCGGAAATTGGTCAATCGGGATTACCGTTGTTTGTGGAGCAAGCGTTCGCTGCCCATGCGGGGATCGGCATCAGCATTTTTATCCCAGGAATATTTTTTCCACTTGGACATCTTGCATTCAGCCTGGCGTTCTGGAAGGAAAAACGAACACGCCTCCTTTCGCTTCTGTTTCTTATCGCGGGCATTCTGTTCTTCATGGGTAATGCGCTTAGCATTAAGGGCGCACTATTTACTTCCGACTCACTCATGATAATCATATACGCCTGGATCGTTCAAAAAAATATTCGTGAGCCGAAGCTGACTCAAACGTTCGATAAAGCCACTTCGTAGTTCAAACCGAAAAAGTATGATGCCGATCAAACATGATATACGACTTGATGACCTGGAGAAACTTCATCAGGCAAAGCGATTTATCGAGCAGCATTTTCTTGAAGACATGACGCTTGCCCTGCTTTGTCGTGAAGTTGCGCTGAACGAGTTCAAACTCAAGAGGGGATTCAGATTGCTCTTTGGCACCAGCGCTATTCAATATGTTCGTCAATTGCGAATGGAATATGCGCAAACCCTTCTTCGGAGCAGCAGCGCGCTCATCGAAGAGGTTTCAACACGCGTTGGCTACCGTTATCCCAATCATTTTTCGACAGCTTACAAAAAGCATTTTGGCATGTTGCCGTCACAGCGGTATTCATCACCTGCAGACGGCAGAGAGACTCGTCTCTTTTAAATCAGCCTCATTGAATCCCGCTGACCCGTTCGAAGTCAGCTCTATCCGCCATTCGCTGGTCGCTGCTGAACCCTGTTGAATACATTTTGCTGCAGTGGTACATCCTGCAAGTGCACCATCTTCCGCCAAACCAAGATTGGGATCGTATTCATCAACAGGACATACATATGTCAATGCCTCCGATAAGATGAATTCAAGCTGCCTCTAAAAAAGAAGAGGTGGCCGTCTACCACCTCTGACCTTTATTCACTTAAAGATGCTTTGAGGTCAACCTTGATGACCTCATGTAACAAATGTGATTTAATTGCGCAGTAGATGCAATGGCATATTTGTGTGATCCTATTCTGCATTGCATCGAAAGATTCCAACATGAAAAATGAATGTTGTGAAGGTGGAGATGTCACGCAAGCAACTTACAGTTACACCATTGCAGGAAGGCCCGACCGAAGCCCATGGCCCGCGGGAGGCTCATGGACCTTCGGCTCGGACATTGAGAGTCAGATCGTTCGCGATCCCGGCAGCGACCATGAACTCAACATCAGCTATACGGTGACGATAGTTCGTTGACGATTATATTTTCCTATGAAGGAAGCGGTTTCGAAGGTCGAACAAAATCGTTGAACGGAGACTGGGTGACCCTGAAGCCTTAAGGATTCGACTTAGAAGAGAGGTTTGGTCAAATGAAAAAAGCTCACGTGATGTGAGCTTTTTTGCTGGCGGTCCGGACGGGACTCGAACCCGCGACCTCCTGCGTGACAGGCAGGCATTCTAACCAGCTGAACTACCGGACCAATCCTTCGATTTGTCAAAGTTAGAGTAAAAACCCCTAACCGATTCAGAATCGAGGTGCAAATATAGACCAGCAGGCCGTTTCTGCAAAAAAAGCGGTGAAATTTTCGAAAAAAGATCGCCAGGATGGCCTTGGCTAAACCATCACAAAGCTACTCCGATCGTTTATCGACAGCGCTGTTCATTGGCAAGCACGCGCAACCCCTCTAAGCTTTTGATCAACTCTGTCAAGTCGTGGTATTTATCTTGTCTTCAAAAAGGAAGACTCAGCCGTCCGGTGGATGTGACGTCAGTGAAGCTGAGCGCAAAGCAATCCCGTATCAGCTGGTTTCGTAAATTCGTGACGAGTGCAGAAACCTGTTCCAAAAACGCAGGAAAAGTTTCTTAAGTATTAAGCGCCACCTGATATTGCCGCAACTCATTACGCTTGCCGCAAGAATAATTTATCTGTCAAGGCCTACTTCAAGTGTCTTACTGTCTATGAAAAATCTGATCGCTTCTGTTCTCGCCTTCGCCTCCACCAATATCGATGACATTTTTATTCTTACATTTTTTTATGGAAGCAGACGATATTCCAATTGGCAGGTGGTGGCAGGTCAATTCGCAGGGATCGCAACGCTTGTTATCGTCAGTGCGATCATTTCGGTCATCGGGAGTTTCTTTGATACGCGATGGGTTGGACTACTGGGCTTGTTCCCGATCTATATGGGATTAAAACAAGTTCTCACAAAAGATCCGGACGAAGAAAATATCAACATTGAAACAAATTCTCATTTGCCTGTCTTCGCGATCGCGGGAGTTACGGTAGCAAATGGTGGCGACAATATCGGAGTTTATGTGCCCTTTTTCTCAACGCTTTCAATTACAGAGATGGCGATCCTGGCGATCATTTTCACGATAATGGTCTTTCTTTGGTGCGCGATCGCCAAATATCTCGCGAGTCATCCACTGGCGGCCGAAGCGCTCGGCAGGTATTCACACATTATCATGCCTGTTGTACTGATCGTCCTCGGTGTCTTTATTATTGCGGAAAGCAGCGCCTACGAATTGGTCTTCACAAAATAATGCGGTTGTGGCCTGAGCGCAGCAATAACTAAACCCACCCAAATTTCCCGACATGAGGTTAACTTGGATGGGTTAATTAGATCAGGATCGGTTAGCTTGCAAAACGGTAGAACGCCTATTTCGATCGCTTGAAAAACTTGATCACTTCAACGCCTTTCTCCGTTCGCAAATGCATAATATAAAGTTGATTGTTGTTCAGGCCTGAAATGTCGATCGTCTTTCCGGCATCGCCACTGATCAGGTTCTCGTCTTTCCATACCAGCTGCTGCTGAGCATTGAATATCTTTACACTTCGCACGACCTTGTTGGCTTGCGGAAGAATTTCAATATGATCCGATGCCGGATTGGGATAAACCATGGTGACCGGCTCTTCAAAGGCCATCATACTCGAACCACCGACCGGTCCATTGACTGCAATTGCATTGATCATCGCCTCACCGCCTGAAACAGCAACTAACTTGATATCGAGAGCTCCGTCCGTAACATTGGCTACGTATGGCGAAGCCGAGAACTTGCAAGCGCCTGAGCCGCACATAGCAAAAACATCAAATGGTGCGGAGGCAGTGATCAACGTATTCTCGATGTAGATGTTGAATTTTCGGAAGTTCGCGCCCCAGGTATCAGCATTCTTTCGTGCGAAATACATCTGTACTTCATAATCTCCGGCCGATGGAACCGGAATGCTATAGTGGATTGTGTTATTTGCCGGGTAATTGATAGAAGTATACCGCGAGGTTCCTAGTACCTGGTTTGGAATACCTGTGTTATTCGCTCCACCAAAAGCCGCCTCACTTCCTGTCCAGAATGTTGGAGCATATCCGCCATCGAGTGTCGCATGAGGCCTGTCGCCTTCCCACGTTTTTGTACCTCCTCCTGTGAGCGTTTCAATGTAAGTATCGCCACCCGCGTTAATGAATAATTCCAGATCAGAAGAACTACCATCGCCATGAAATTCATAGCGGCCGATATCCCATGCGTTGTTGTAGTTTCTCGATGCGCCATCAAAATCAGTTCCGAAGCCAGCAAAACCATAAACACTGGCGTCTTTTCCCGCATCGATGGCTGGTGATGTTTGTTGCAAATGATAATCGTTGTCAAGAAAATCCTGGGGCGTTGACGAGTTATAAGTTTTGAATTGAATTGCATTCGCGTCCCTGTCTTCACGATTGTATGCCTTCTCAGAATAATTTCCTGAGAATACGGGTGAAGACGCATTTACACCAGCGACAATATTATTCACTGCTACACGCTCCGGAACGATCGTTTCATAGTTCGACAAGACTACTCCTACGCTACCGGTTTTCACGATCGTGTTGTTGACCAAACGAATGAAGTCCAGAGCCTGGGATGCATGGGTTTCGTGACCGTTAAGGTATATCGCCTCTGCGCCTGTGTTCACAATAAGATTGTTGTAAAAGTTGAGGTCACCAAGCCCCTTGTAGAAAAAACCCCATCCGCTACCGTTGATGATCGTGTTGTTATACACGTCACCGATCGAGCCATGGCCAAGCACTAGTCCTTCGTTTTGTGTGTCCTTCAGATCCACTCCGAAATCAGTTATGTAATTGTTGTAGACCTTTACATCATTGTCTGCATCCTTGAGCTGGAGCCCGTCCCACCCCGTATGGTTTGTAATGTTGTTGTAAATACGAACGCCCTTTATCGAATTGGAAAAGGTTCGGGTTGTCGGACAACTACTGAGTGGATCAAACCCACCATCGGCATACCAGCCATCACCTTTGCCAATATAAAAACCCTCGTCTCCTGTATTGTGAACATAATTATCGTGTACACTTAAATTCCTGATGATCCAGCGCCTCGGATCGTTTCGGTTTGAGATCGTATCGGTGTCACATCCTGGTTGGTCTAGTATCTTTATACCAGCATCACCCTGGTTTCCCGAATCACCTCCCACATCCAACCATGCTACTTCAATATCGGTCATCTTTCCTGTCGCGCTGGTAAGAAAACACACGATGTTTTGAATATCACTTCTCGCCCGAAACCCGTATTTGATATTATCCGGAGCTGCCGAACATGAATTTCCCACGAGACTTACATATTTAGCGTCCGTAAAAAGAATGGCATTTGTGCCGGTTCCGGTGATCTCCACCAATCCATCACAATTCTTAAAAATTACCGGATTGCCGCTCGCTCCGGTAACTCCGGTGAACTGCGCCCTGTGCGCGTACTGACCACCACGCAGGCAAAACTTCTTTCCTCCCAGGTTTGCCGGATTTCCAACCAATGCCCTCAGTTCAGCATCGGTATATATGCTTTTGATGTTAAGATCGATAACAGCATCACAATTTCCGGGAGCTTCACAATCGCAGACTTGCGCAAACACACTGGCGCCTGATAACAACAGGCACAACATTCCTACTACATTCGTAAAATGCTTCATGAGTCTATCTTTTTAGACTCGAGCGAAAAAATACACGCCTGACCCCACGTTTTGCACGAGGAAAATCGACACGCGATCGGAATCTGGCGATCAAGCTGACCTTTACCGTAAGGAAGTCAGAAGGTCCTTTGAAAAAGTAGCGTGAAGGAAGAAAATCACTGCAGCTTAAAATAAAACTCACCGATGATATTCGAGCTGTCCCAGGTGTATTGTGTATCACCCGAAAGACGAAGCACATTCATGCGAACCTCCTTGAACACCTGCTCGATGGTCATTCCAGGCTTCCTCAACGCTTTGAGTAATTCCTGTGTGTAAAGTCCATTGCGGCCATTTCCATCAGAAGCGACTGAACCGGGTGCTGTTGCAAATGCAATGAATGAACCCCGCGCACGTTTCATTTCCGCGAGGCCTGAACCAACTGATCTTGAAGTTGCCGGGAAAGGATTGTTCCTGCATGCATCGAGAATCACAATGTTCATGCGAGAATTTGTCTTTTCCATGTTCGCCAATACCATGCGCTGAACCGGAAAGCACATGCGTGTGATATCGTCCTCGAACTGAACGCTGGCATCGATAGGAACCAGGTAGTTTTCATCCTGGTATTGAACGCCATGGCCTGCGTAATAAAACAAACCCACAGTTTGATCGCGTGGACCGTCTGTGAGTTTTTGCTGGAATCTGCGCATCGCCTCGCGGATCTGTACGTACGTTGCATTCGTCAATAACTGAACATCGAAATCGGAGTTTCTCAACTCGGTCGCTACGTCTGTAGCATCGTTCACCGGATTTTTCAAGATGCCGATCTCCTTCGAATAGTTGCTGTTGCCGATGACCAGTGCATATCGCTTCTCGTCTTTGTAGGTCTGCGCGATCATCGGGATTACCGATTTTGCAGCGTCTGATTTCTCATCCTGC
This sequence comes from uncultured Chryseosolibacter sp., assembly GCA_966080355.1. GTDB lineage: Bacteria > Bacteroidota > Bacteroidia > Cytophagales > Cyclobacteriaceae > Chryseosolibacter. Next base: position 15,269 of record CBHROW010000030.1, on the reverse strand, counting down.
ACGTTATTGTTCGATGCTGGAGCAGGCGACTTCTGATTGTTTTGAACGATCACTTTAGTGCTTTTGTCTTCTCCCGCAGTACGGCTTGATGGCTGCGCTGACGAAGGTGTCGAACTCCCGCCACTTAAAACAATAGAGGCAATTGCGGAATTGGAAGGGTCGAGTGATTTCGCTTTCGCAAGATCGGTCTCTCCGTCCTGAAGTCTACCCTGGCGCGCATGGAATTGAGCTCTGTCGGTCAGTATCTGCGCAGAGACTTTCTTGTTCGATGCAGCAAGCGATACCGCATCATTATAAAACTTCTCGGCTTCTTTGGTGCGCTCGAGCTTATCGAAGCTTTTTGCCATGTACCAGTGGATCACCGCTTTGTTGAAGTGATTCAGCGTTAAGGCCTGATCGAGGTCATTCAGTGCATCACGGTATTTTCCAATTTGATAGTTGGATTGGCCGCGGTAGAAATAGAGGTCTTCGTCCAGCTTCTTCGAGTGACTTGCATCGTTAATGATCGCGGTAAATGCATCGACCGAACCCTGGTGATCGCCAGACTTGAATTTTGCCAGGCCTGTCTCATAAGCCTCAAAATCCTTTTGCGCCAGGAGCTGAATGCTGAGTGTAATGCATACTAAAAAGAAGATGGTGAATTTCGCCTTCATATCATCAGGTAATTTCCGTGTCTAAATCGCGTTTGAGTAAAGGCAAGTGACCTTTGCGCAGATCAATTGCCAACATCAAAGTTAACGAAAACGGAATAATAACGGAATCAGCGCGAGTTGGGATGCGAAATCGAAAAAATAGTATTTTTGACCTTCACATGAAACGACCTGTTTTCGCCATCACCCTTCTCGCCATCATGGCAACTTCATGTTCGTTGGTCGGCATCTCGAAACGCAAAACGAAGGTGGTCAAACCAAAATACCATCACTCGTGGTTTGACAAAAAGAAGGACAAGAAAGTAAAGAGAACCCAGGTGGTGAGGATGAGATCTTAGAAATTAAGATTTAAGATTTTTGATTTAAGATTTGGCGCTTCGTGCATCCGCGAGGGGCAGTTCGGATTCTTATAGTCGGGCTTAACAAAGATGCTTGTGGTTATTTATCTGACCGCAAGAAATTTTGAACGATTCATGCGTAAACGCTGAGGTTTCGCTGCCGTTGCGCTAAATCTAAAATCTAAAATCTAAAATCTTAAATCTTAAATCTAAAATCTAATACCCGTCAGCCGTATCGTCACCTCTGGGGTCCGCTCCGCCTTGGAGTTTGCCATCGGGTAACACAAGGACAGCGTCAACTCTTCCGATACCTCCGAAATAAAATGAATCGAAGCGGTGACCCATTTTCACGAGCGCGATGCTATCATCTATATTGATCGAGTTCGCTTCGTTGTAGATCACATCCGGATACCACTGGCTGTGAAATCTTTTGGCTGCAACCGCGTGCTGCATGTTCATGTCGAATTCAATGACGTTGAGAACGGTTTGAAAGACTGACGTGATGATGGTGGATCCACCTGGCGTTCCTACAACCATTAACAGCTTTCCATCTTTTTCGAGGATGGTGGGCGTCATTGAGCTGAGCATCCGCTTTCCGGGCTCGATCTTGTTCGCCTCCCCTCCGATCACACCGTACATGTTGGGTTGGCCGGGCTTGATGCTGAAATCATCCATCTCATCGTTCAAAATAAATCCGGATCCGGCAACTACGACTGCCGAGCCAAACCAGTCGTTGAGTGTGGTTGTAACGGCAACCGCATTTCCCCATTTGTCAACAACAGAAAGGTGCGTGGTCTGCAATGATTCATGTAACGCAAGCGCGCCCTCTCTGATCTCCGTACTCGGTGTTGCCCGGTCTGGGTTGAAATTTTTCATGCGCTCGTCAACATAGATGTTGTGTACGAGATCATTCACGGGCACATGATAAAAGTCAGGATCACCGAGATAAGCAGCGCGATCTGCAAAAACTCTTCTTTCAGCTTCCGTGAGCAGATGAACGTAACGAACCGAATTGTGGCCGAACTCAGATACTGGAAATCTCTCAACAGCGTGCAGCAACTGCAACAGCGCAACGCCACCGCTGGAGGGCGGGCCCATGGCAATGATCTTGTATTCTTTATACTTGCCGATAAGGGGTTCGCGCCAAACCGGTTTGTAGTTCTTCAGGTCTTCATACGTAATAAGTCCGGATCCACGATTCATCTCGGCAATAATATCGTCAGCCGTTTTTCCTTCATAAAATCCAGCAACGCCCTTATCACGGATTCGTTCGAGTGTGTGACCCAAGTCGATCCATTTGATGGTGTCACCTTCTTTCCATGACTTGCGCATAAGAAATTCGGGAGTCACGGTGCTGTACTTCCTAAGCGTGTCCTGGATGAACTCAAATGCGGATGCCTGTTCTTTTGTCAACGCGAATCCATGAATGGCAAGATCGATGGCAGGTTGAACGAGTTCTGCCCATTTGAGTAAACCATATTTGCGATGTGATTCAAACATTCCCGCCACTGAACCTGGAACGCCAGCGGATCGATGTCCCTTTTCACTCATTCCGGGAAACGGATTTCCTTTTTCGTCAAGGAACATCCAAGGCGAAGAGGCGGCTGGTGCTTTCTCGCGATAATCGAGTGTGGCAACTTCTCCCCGGCTGTCGCGATATACAAAGAATCCCCCACCACCGATATTCCCTGCTGCCGGAAAAACAACCGCGAGTGCAAATTGAGTTGCCACAGCCGCGTCAACTGCGTTCCCTCCTTTGCGAAGAATTTCCACACCTACCGCAGAAGCGAGCGGATGTGCGGAGACAACCATCGCGGAATCGGTTACCTTCGCCCGAAACATTTCCTCGGGTAAACTTGTTTTACAAGCAGTTACAATCGCAACAAGAAAAAGAATAAATAAGCGATTCATCATTCTTAACATTGGTTAAGTCAGCATAAAAGTATTAATTCAAGTTTGAAAATTTACATCAGTAATGAGCCTACGGAAAGAAAAAGCGGCAAGATTGAAGGTTCAGGTGTTGGAGCACACACTGAAGCTGATCGGCAAAAAATCATTCGATGATATCTACGTTGAAGATATCTGTGAAAAGGTGAAGATCTCGAAAGTGACGTTCTTCAAATATTTTCCTCAGAAGGAAGATGTTCTTCTGTATCATTTTCGCATCTGGTGCCTGGGGCGTTCAGTGGAGCTCAAGCAAAAACCGAAAGAAGGCATGCAGGGCGTCTATTTTCTGCTCGACAAGCTCAGCGAAGAATGCGAAGATCATCCAGGCCTCATGCTCAGCCTGATCGGCTACCTCTCCGACTTCAAACGTCCACCGAAACCTTTTCCGGTTAAGGCTGAAGAGAAAAAACTGCTTTTTCCTGACGCAGATGACATCAGCAACCTAGAAATTCTTTCGCTCGATCAAATGTTGGAGAAATTCACGCTCGAAGCCATCTTCAAAAAAGAGATCACGAAAACCTCATCAACACGCGACATCAGCAACCTGTTCAACACCGTTTTTCTCGGCTCGATCGTTACCGCACACATGACACAACAAAGCCCGCTGAAACTTTTCTTTCGAAGAAATTTGGATAATGTGATGAAGGGACTCCAGTAATGCGCCAATGAGTCGATGTGCCAATGAGTCAATGTGCCGATATGCCGATGAGTCGATGAGTCAGACAAATTTTTTTAGTTCAAGGGGCGCCAATCGATACTTCTCTTACCATTGAGATTCCATTGATATGTATATGCAATCGCTGCCATTCTGTTCTGAAGTCAATTCATTGGCATATTGGCTAATCGGCACGTTTGCACATCGCCATCACATCTTCTCTCCCAGATCCACCGCTTTCATCTCTTCCTGCAGCATAAACGGCTGATTGCGAAGGCGTTTTCCTGTGGCTTTAAAGATCGCATTTGCAACGGCTCCGCCTGTCGGTGGAAGCGCAGGTTCTCCAAGGCCTGTCGGGTCGATTCCGTTGTCCACAAAATGAACATCGATCTCAGGGATCTCTTTCATCCGGATCAAACGATAGTTGTTAAAATTCTTTTGCTCGGTGGCACCGTCCTTGAATGTAAGCCTGCTGTACATCGCATGGCCGAGTCCATCAACAACACCGCCCCGAACTTGCTGATTGGCACCGCTCAGATTTACTACGACTCCACAGTCAGCTGCAGCCGTGATCTTTTTCAGTTCGGGTTTGCCTTTCACGGTTTCAACTTCTGCAACTTGGGCTACATAAGAACGGTGTGAAAAGTAAACGCTGAATCCTTGAGCAACATTTTTCTTCATTCCCCAACCTGATTTGTCTGCAGCAAGTTTAATGACGTTGATCATGCGGTCTATGTCATACTTGATTGCACCTGCCGGCTTTTGTTTTGCCCGCTCAAGTAATTCGAGCCGGAATGTCACCGGATCTTTTCTGGCAGCAAGCGCAACTTCATCGATGAAAGATTGCTCAGCAAACGCCAGGAAGTTTGTGATGGGAGCACGCCACGCCCCTGTCGTGATTGGCGACTGATGTTCGATCGATTCAATCAACAAATTATCAACCGCCCCGGATGGAAAATTATCTTCACGTGTTGTGTTGCCTGAATTGATCCCCGCCCCGCGAAGCTTGTAGCCGATCAAATTTCCGCTGGCATCAAGGGCGGCCTCAAAACGATAACGCACTGCCGGCCTGTAACTTCCTCCGGTCATGTCGTCTTCGCGAGTCCAGATGAGTTTAACCGGAGCTTTTACGATACTCGATACTTCTGCGGCTTCGAGCACATAATCAGCTTTGAGTCTGCGGCCAAATCCACCGCCAAGGCGAGTCAACTCCAATGTAATTTTTTCAGGAGCGATGCCGAGTAACTTCGCTACTTCGTTACGGGCAAAGTCTGGCAATTGACAAGGTCCGATCAGTTCAACACCATCGTCCTTCACATGCGCGAAGAAATTCATCGGCTCCATAGGCGCATGCGGAAGGAATGGACATTGATATTCGCTGGTAATGATCTTCGCGGCAGATTTGAACGCAGCTTCTACATCACCATCTTTTCTCTTGACCTGCGCGTCTTTGGCATCGAGTAATTCCTTGAATTTTTTGTCGTGATCTTCCGAGCTCTCTATCGCTTTTTCCGCTTCATATTCAATCTTAACGAGCTTGCGTGCTTTCGCAACCTGCCAGGTCGACTTCCCAACAACGGCAACGTTATTCTTGAATGAAATTACATCGACAATACCTGGCAGTGCTTTCGCAGCTGCTGCATCAACTGACTTCAACTTCATACCAAAGGATGCAGGGCGCTGGATCATCGCGAACAACATTCCCTCGCGATAAAAATCGAGGCCGAACAATGGTTTGCCAGTAACGATGTCGTGATTGTCAACATTGCGAATGGCTTTGCCGATCAACTTAAAATCTTTGCGGTCTTTAAGTTTAACGTCTACGGGGACGGGCATGGATGAAGCTTCTGCTGCAAGGTCACCGTATGAAAGTTGCTTACCACCCGGACCGATTACAAAGCTGTCTTTTGTCGAAAGGTCAGCGGAAGAGACTGACCAGCGTTTCGCTGCAGCATCTACGAGCATCTGACGGGCCGTAGCGCCTGCTTTGCGCAGACGTTCCCACGAATGTGGAATCGCCCCGCTTCCGCCAGTCAATTGCCGCTCGTATTTTTTTGTATCGAGTGCAGCCTGTACAACTTTTACTTTGTTCCAATCGGCATCCAATTCTTCCGCAACGATCATGGGGAAAGAAGTCTTGATGTTTTGTCCGAGTTCAGGGTTCGGGGAAAAAATTGTGATGAGTCCGTTTGGCTCGATCGACAAATAACTATTGAAATTGACAGCTTCCGCACCGAGATCTTCGACAGAAACAACAGCTACGTTTGCAGCCGAAGACTCGGCCCAATGAAAGCCAAGCAATAGTCCACCACCTGCTGCAGCAGCGAGCTTCATGAAATCCCTGCGCGAAGTTTTAGTTTGAACGGTCATGGTTATTTCATTTTAGTGGATGCGAGCAAAACAGCTTCCTTAATGCGATGATAAGTTCCACAACGACAGATGTTGCCGTTCATGGCGGTGATGATCTGGTCTTCAGTTGGTTTTAAGGTTTTTTTAAGCAGTGCAGCTGCCGACATGATCTGGCCCGCCTGACAGTACCCGCATTGCGCAACATCTACCTCTTCCCACGCTTGCTGAACCGGATGGTCGCCATGCTCAGACAAGCCTTCGATCGTGACTATGATTTTATCACCAATTGCAGAAACGGGCAATGAGCACGAACGTACTGCGTTTCCATTTAAATGAACGGTGCATGCCCCACATTGGGCGATGCCGCAGCCATACTTGGTGCCCAGCAGGCCCAGGTTATCGCGCAGCACCCAAAGCAAAGGCGTATCGCTGTCTGCTTCGGTCTGGACAGTTTTTCCGTTGATATTAAGTTTGTATTGTGCCATGAGTGACAAGGGAATTCGTCCATGAAGGTAATGAAATCCGTGCTTGAAAGCGATGCCCGAAAGCAATCGGTGATGAAGGGCAATTTGCGCGTGTCGGATGGCGGTTTGAGAGCCATAAAAAGAAAGAACCCTGGACAACTTCCAGGGTTCCATGAAGACTAAAGAAAGACCCTCTCTAAAACTTTAATCTCGTGATCAAATGTAGTAACGAAAATCCAATATCCTACTTTTTGACTATAGATTTTTTTGAGTTTTTTTAGCATCGTCTTTTTTATTCATTGCGTATGCCGTACACTTTGTACGTTGAGCTGCGCCCTCAGCGGTTGAAAACGATTGAGGAATCTTTATTCATACTTCAGCGTTTCAACGGGGTTGATCTTGGCTACCCTGAAGGTCTGCGAGCCGATAACCATCACTACCAACGCGAGTAAAAATAAAATTCCAAGACTGATCTCACCTATTCCGATGCTTGCCCGATAGAAATACATCTTCAGAAAGAGTTGGTCGAACATGAAATATGTAATCGGAGTCGCGATAATGATCGCAATGCCGACCAGCTTCAAAAATCCACGCGACATTTCGAGCAGTACGTTAGAGACTGTTGCACCGAAAACTTTTCGGATGCCCATTTCGCGTGTGCGCGATTCAGCGGAAGAAATCACCACAGCAAGAAGCCCCAACGAAGAAATTGTGATGGCCAGTAATCCAAGGAAACCGAAGATCTTGATCATGCTGTTGAATGAAGTGAATGAGTCGTCCAGCTCATGCTCCAGGAACCTCGGTTCAAATTTTTGGTCGGAGATCTTTTTCCAAACTGATTCAATTGAAGCAATCGTCCGCGGCATGTCATCGGAAGTCAGGCGGATATTGGCAATTGCAAATCTTTTCGGATCATGGCGGAAAGCGAGCGGATATATTTGTTCCTGCAGAGGCATGAAGTTGAAATCTTTTAACACGCCCGACACCCTGACACGTTCATCATCAAACACAAACGACATTCCAAGCGCCTCGTGAAGGGATGTGATCCCGATCTTTTTCAAAAATGCTTCGTTCACCATGATATACGGCTCGCGTGCAGATGAACTTTCCGGGTACGTGGAGCCTGCCAGCAGCTTGATGTTGAGGTTGGAGACGTAGTCGCGATCGACAAACATCTGGTATACCTCCATGCTATCGGCCCTCTCTTCGCTCGTGCGGATAAATGTGCTCTGCACTGCCCACGTGCCCGGTACTGCCGATGACAATGATACTGATTTCACATCCGAAAGCTTGCTCACTTCCGCCTTGAACAATTCACCTGCAACACCCTTCAATGGCACATCAAGAATATTTTCCTTTTGAAACCCAAAGTCGTAGTTCATCACATAGCGGTATTGTTTGATAATGATTGCAACACCGAGGATGAAGATCAGCGAAAGCGAAAACTGCGCAACGATAAGGCCTTTACGAATTGAGATCTTTGAAAGTTTTCCTGAAGCCGATGAATTGCGAAGCGTTTGGATCGGATTGAGTTTGGCAAAATAGCTCGCGGGAAAGATCCCTGCCAGCAGCCCCGTTACAATGGCGAAGATTGCAAACGCAGCAAAAGAAATTGGCGTGATGTCCAGGCTGAATGTTTTGTCGCCATCCACTACCATCTTCAGAAATTCCTCGCGGACCCCATAGAAGATGAGCATGGAACCTGCTAGGGCGATCAAAGAAATAATGATCGTCTCCATCACCATCTGCAAAAATATGTGTCGCGATTCACCACCTGAAACTTTGCGAAGTCCGATCTCTTTGGCGCGTTTCAAAGCGCGTGCAATCGAAATGTTCGCATAGTTGAAGCACGCAGGAAGCAACACAAGTACGGATAAAAAGAAGAATACCAACAAGGAAGCATAACCCCATGCCAGGCCAATATCATTGTACGTTTCTGACAGCGGAATTGCAGTGAGCGGCTGCAGATCGAAAGTAGCTCGTTCTACAGATCGGGCATTTTGTTGCAGCGCGTTGACGTACTTTGATGACTCATCCAAAACTTTTCTAAGTCCGGATCCAGGTCGATCTCCCTTCAGCAACAAATACGCATAATGATCGGTAACAGGTCCCCAACTGTTCAACGTCTTACTGATCTTACCTTGCGCTTCCAATAGCTGAATGGTACTGTAGGAAGCGAGTGCTTCAAAATAAAAGTGCGACCGCGGAGCATCCTTCACTACGCCCGTAACCTCAAAGTTGCCCATGCCAGCGATCTCAATCGTCTTCCCGAGCGGATCGCTTTCGCGGAACAGCTTGTACGCTGATTCTTCCGTGAGCACGATGCTGAATGGTTTTATCAGCGCGCTTGCGGCATTGCCTTCCAGCAGTGAATATGAAAAGACCTTGAAGAAATTCTCCGAGGCATAATAACCACGCCTGAAGGGAATGCTGATCGATGGTGAAACCGTTACCTCGGCTGAAAACGAGTTGGAAAGGTTAACGACCTCTTCAACCTCCGGAGCTTCTGCCTCAATCTTCTCCGCCAGCGGAAATGAGCTCGATGCGAACGTTCGCTTTTCATTTTTATCGTCAACGTTCGTAGTGACCCGGTAGATCCGGTCTTTGTTCACCTGGAAGCTATCGACCTGCATCACATCGATGAACGCCCCCAGTGCAAGAAGGCCGACACTCATTCCTACTGATAAGCAGATTATATTGATAATAGAAAATGCTTTTTGCCTTGCGAGACTGCGGAAAGCTATCGTTGCATAACTTTTATACATCGCCCACGAGTGATAACCGCCTGAGGGATAAACAGGGCGATTGTTTTGCTTTCGGCTTTTCACACCATATGAAAAAAGCAGCGAGATTCCCTGGAATACATATTTCAACTTCGCTTTGCGCCTGGACATTGTATTGAGGTTTTGGTAAAAAATTTCATCGAGATCGCCCAGCAGATCTTCAGCGAGCGATGGCGTGCAGTACCATTCAAAAATTCTCTTCATCCACCGCGGTGGACATGGCGTTGTGGGTTTCATAGATCGAGTGCGAGATTGGAACGAGATTCTTTCCAAAGCTGATCGCGCAGATTTTTGATCTCGTGAAGTGCGGATTTCCCCGACTGGGTAAGCTGAAAATATCGTTTTCTCCGGCCCCCCCGCTCCTGCGTTGCGCCTCCAAGCGAAGATTTGAGAAACCCCTTTTCTTCCAGCCGTGCGATCGTAGAATGCAGCGCGCCAATACTGATCGGGCGCCCGGCCCGCGATTCGATATCTTCTTTGATCGTGACACCGTAAGCATCATCGCCAAGGGCAGCGACCGTCAGTAACACGAGTTCTTCAAATTCACCGATGTAGCCTTTCATGTGAGAAATGTTTACGCAAAGGTTTCATATTTGTTTCTACTTTTAATAACAAATCATAAAGTTTTTTTTCAATGTTCAAAAGTGAACATTGTTGTATACTTGCGTTAACACCACTACACATGCTTTCATTCGGAAATACGCAGCTCAAGAAACTGATCATCCACCGCGTAGGAAACAAACTTCTCGAAGACGGGGTTACACTTTCTCATGATGCAATCAACCTTGAAGGGAAGGACGATCTGGCGAACGTGCTGAAGACCTATTTTCTTTCGCAGTTCCGGGAGCCCGCCTTCCACAATTTCTTCAAACCGAAACCACCCGAAGAAAACGATGTGCTTGGCATTGTCAACGATCTCTTTGAATCGACTAAGGGATTTGTAAAAAAGTCGAAAGACATTGCGAATTTACTTTATGATTTTTCCAATCACCCGAAAATAAAAAGCGGTGAATTGTACGTGACATACTTCGAAGAAATTCTCGTGAACAATGAACTGGCTGACGCGATCGGGATTTTCAAGTCGGAAAATAAAGATACGTTTCTCAAGATCTACGAACGGGAGGAGTCACTCAATGTGAAGTCGGAAGAAGGCATCAGCATAAAAAAACTTGATAAAGGCTGTCTCGTGCTCAACCTCGATGCCGACAAAGGCTTCCGGGTTTGTGTGGTCGATAACCAGAATTCAAATAACGAAGCGCAATATTGGAAGAATGATTTCCTCAAACTGAAGCCGGTTTCCGATAACTATCATCAAACGCAAAATTACCTGAGCCTGGCCAAGGATTTTGTGACGGAACGCCTCGATGAGGAATTCGAAGTTTCCAAGGCCGACCAGATCGATTACCTCAATCGTTCGATCGACTATTTTAAAAAGAACGAGCAATTCAACGAGCAGGATTTTGCGTCTTCGGTTTTCGAGCACGCCTCGGTCATCAATTCTTTCAAAAAATTTAAAGACGATTTCCAAGACCAGAACGACATGAACATCGTCAGTGAATTCGAAATCTCCAATCCCGCGGTAAAACGTCAGTCGAAAGTGTTCAAGAGTGTGCTCAAGCTCGACAAGAATTTTCACATTTATATTCATGGGAATCGTGATCTGATCGAACGCGGTGTCGAGGAAGACGGAAGGAAGTTTTATAAGATCTATTATCGGGAGGAATCATAAAGGCTAAGGTTTTTGGCTATGGCTTTGTCGACTAAAATGACGTTCATCCTTGGGTAGCAATCACCCGGGAATGTATGACTGGGAATTTACTACGACCTGGCTATCGCCTTCGCCAACAGCGCGCAGTCTTCAGAGTTCACGGTTGACAGTTTGACTGTTCACAGTAGCGGGAGTTGTATCATGTGTCGTAAGCGTTTGTTGCATGATTCTTTGCACTTGCAAATTGCTCGAAAGCAATCGCTGCAATGATGGCTAACTGCGAATCAGTATTCGCGAATTGTCAGCTGTGGGCAATAACCTGTGAACTGTCTGCAGTGAACCGTGAACCCATGTATTTTGGCACTTCGTTTGGTTATCTTTGCGGCATGAGAAGGACAATCGCCCCCATGATGTTGCTCATGCTGATCGGAACGTCATGCAACAAAATTGACGACTTCAACCAGGAAGCAGAGCTTGCACCGCTCGAGGATGGATTCCGCGCTTCGACTGCAATTGCTTATTCCGTTTCGCTTGCGTCTCGCGCGTTCACAGGCAAAGCACTGCCATCAAATCTCACTTTCAATTCCACGTCAACCAATGAATACTCAGGCTCAGGCCTGATTCACTATCACGCGGATGCCGCAAACCCGCTGCCCTTTAATGACAAGATCACCGACATAACCATAGCGGGACTTTGGAATAACGGCCAGGGTGGTGTGATCTCGGTGATCTTTACCGGCTTTGATCTGGCCGGATCGAAATTACGGTTCTATGGCATTCACACCATTCCGGTAATTATCGATGCGCAGACAGGTGATATAGTCTCGATCTTCGCAGAGCAGGATATTGTGATCGGCACCGGATCGGATACGCTGATGAACCTCAGCTTATCCAAACCAAAGTTCGATTCTGAATTGAGTCGCGTCAATAGTGAAACGCCCCAGGATGTTTTCGTAGCAGTTACGCAAAACGTGTGGCATCTTACAATTTCGCCTTCATCAGGCCCGGATATTTACAAAGACGGGATAGAAATTAATGGTGGCGGCCAGATCGCGGAAGCAAAAAGTACTTCTGGCGGAGTGCTTTACCATGCGATGATCCAGACGCGATGTCATTTTGATGAATGTGGATCGAATCCGGTTCATGGAACTGCATTCATTCAAAACATCAAAGCCGGATCAGTTCTGGATTTCGGCACCATCCTGATGGACTTCCATTCGGGTTGTGATGGCAAAGCGGAGATAAAACTTGCTACCGGGAAATATGCGTCCACTTCCGGTAAGAATATTTCCCTGGCTTGGAACTGATCCGCCAGTCAATTTATATCTTTCCAACGGTGACTTCCTCGATCACGGGATTGCCACGCTGCGCATCGTTCGATCCGCTCGAAAATTCGTGCACATCGTAATCTCCCTTAGATAGATCATACGGCATCAGGTAATTCCGGTCAAGGCGACAAGCCTTTATCCTGCCTTCCAGCTTACCTCGATTCCAGTTCGTAACATATCCACCATGGTCCCATCCTCCGCCATAGAACAAAAACGACTTACCGTTAATTTGCTCGAGGTCTTTGAGCTTCATACCGGGCGTCAGTCCATCGCGGGTTGTCCAATGTGAGGAAGTTCTCACGGTCGCGCTGATGACCTGCCCCGTGTCGGTGGAATCCTCCAACATAAGTTCAACTTCTCGGTCGGTGCCTTCAAAAAGCATCGCGTATATGAACGGATCATCGCCATCAAAACCATCCGCGGATTTTACCACCAAACTTTGACTGCCGAATATTTTGATCAGTTCGGCATTGTTCATCCCGAGAAGGCTGTCGAGGGGAAATGGATTAACGGTGACACGTGCCGTTCCTGCCGTAACAACATCATGAAGCGATGCTGAATTCTCGGGACCACGGCATGCAACCAGTAGCAGCAGATTGCAAAAGATCCAGAAATGACTCGTTCGCATAACTAGAGGGGTTGGGGTTTCTCTTTTTTTAAATAACATTTCAGGTCATAGCGACTCGGTTAATTGGCGGAATGATGGGGTGAACAGAATCTCCGAAATGGATTCTCATGGCATCGACTTATGCCAATCCGGGAACTCTGTACATCATTAAAGATAAACTAGTTTTTTGTCCCCGCGAACAAAAACGCAAAAAAGTTTACCTGAATACACCTTTGTAGGTACGGACGATAAATTTTTACGCTTTCAAACGAACGTACCTTAACCCACCTTGGCGTAGATCTTTGCAACCCACCTGCGGGGAAGTATTCGTATAATGGTAGAAGCACCTTTAGCCAACGTTCCCGGAATGATCAACATCTTGCCGCGAAGCGTTTTCTTCACCGCCTTCTCGCCTACTTTCGCTGGCGGCACAGCCATCTTCATTCCGATCAATCCGAGCGTCCGCTTGGTCTCCCGTCTGATCTGAGGCTTCGTAAAAACCGGCCCGGGTGTGAGACAACTCACGCTGATCTTCTTCTTCTTAAGCTGGTACCGCAGTGCGTAACTGAAGAAGATCACTGCCGACTTTGTTGCCGAGTAAACGTTCTTGGATGGAATCGGTGCGAATCCCGCCATGCTTCCAACGTTCAGAATATAAGCTGGCGCATTAGCTTCGAGCAGTGGTAGTAAGGCCATCGTTAGCGTCATGCACGACTCAACATTCAAGTTCACCATGTAGCGAACGCTGTCTTCGGAAAGTTCGAGGTAGTCTTCATCTCCGCCCAAACCTGCAACATTGCAAAGAACTCTCAAACGAAGACTACGCGCCTTGCACCACGCGCCAATTTCGCGCGCAGAAGTTTCCTCACTCAGATCGTACGACAAATATTCTACGTGAATGGGATATTTTGCTTCGAGCGATCGCTTGGCAACCTGGAGTGTGTCGACATGTCGCGCGATAATGACGAGGTTGTAATTTCGTTTGGCCAGTGCTTCGGAAATTGCATAACCAATGCCTTTGCTCCCTCCTGCCACCAATGCATAGGGAAGGCCGTTGTCACCTTCCGATTGACGTTCTTGCCCGAGCAAATTTCCGAAGACTACGCAAAAGAAAACAACAAGCAACCGCATGCAGCATGTTGCTAAAAACACGTGCCGCTACTGAGGAATCAGGAATTAGGAATCAGGAATCAGGAATTAGGAATCAGGAATTAGGAATTAGGAATCAGGAATCAGGAATCAGGAATTGGGCTGCAATCCACAGGCCACGGCCATGGCCAATAGCCATAGGTAACTCAGTAGCTCCAGTTCCTCTTCCATGTGTCGATGAGGTCGAAGGAGACTTTCCAGTCTGCTTTGGGAGGCTCGTTGTTGCTTTGGCCGAACACACCATAGAATCCGATCTTGAGCCTTCTCCGCGCTCCCACTTTGAAAATGCGCTCTACCCCTCCGAAGACCTCTTCATGACGGTAACCATTCGCTTTGATCCACATCCCTCCGGCACCGGCAACGGTTCGCAACTTCAGCTTTTTCACCAAGGGAATATTGTTCACCAAAGCTCCGTTAAAGTGATGCATGTAATGTGCTTCGAAAAACCAGTTGGTCGTATTGAGCGATGTATCAAGCAACTGAAATGAATGCATGGGATCCGACAGCAAGTATGGATCCGACTGGCGAAAACGCTTGAGGTCCACATAAGGTATTTCTTTCGAGTTGAGAAATTTTCCCAGCTGCAGTGAATACCGGGAGTTACCAAGGGTACCCAGTTGGATATTATGCACAAGTCCGGTTTCAAGGTAGTCGAAGTTGATGTCGCTTCCGAAGAGTGCGTTCCATCCCTTGCGATGCGCTATATAAAACGATGGCCATTTGCTTCCCAGGATTACCTTGCGCGTGGGCTCACGCATATATCTCTGGAAAGGCGTGTAGTAGATGCCGATGTTGGTGGTGAAGGCCTTATAATCTTCGAACGCAACCGGGTCCGCTTTCTTGATCACTTCATTGAGGATCGAAGTCGGGTCATAGTTCTGCACCGACCTGCGAATGCTCATGGCGATGTCGGTGTTGAGGTAAAGGCCGTTCAGGAATTCCCTCCTATGACGGAACTCGACATAATCGCGGACGTAAAAGTTAGCGATACTCAACTGATTCAGATACGCATCAAAGGTGTTGATGGCCTGGAAAGTTCTGCCCGCCCGGATGTTGAACCACGATTGATGAAACGGATCATAGAGGGATGCAAAATGTACTTCACCTTGCAAGTCGGTATTTTTTATGCCCACGTTGACAGATCCACCTGTCCATATCGATTTGTCATTCTTAAATCTCCGGAAATAATTAGCGTAAGGCCCCAGGCGAAATCCTCCGATCACAGCAAAGTCGATCAGGCCAAGCAATGGCGGAAATGAAATGTCGGATTTCTTCTCCTGGTTGCGAAAAC